>JASHRN010000028.1 GCA_030037335.1 Candidatus Acidiferrales bacterium
GGCGAAAGTAAGTTCCACGGCGATGGCTGGATCCTCGGCCGGCCTTCGGGCCCGGAAGCGGAGTTATCGGGATTCACAGCATCGACTGCGAGCAGTGGTAACGACATCACCAATGACAGTGTTACGCAGATGGGGCTGGGATTGTCAGGGCCCATTGGCTCTGACAACCGGACTTTCTTTTCCACGGACTGGCAGTATACGTGGCAGGATCGCGCCTCACCGATTATCTCGCCGGTGCCGCTCAACTTCGTTGGGCATTATCAAGGATGGCTTGGTTACCTGCGTTTGGACCATCAGATCACGAACAACAACGATATCTTCTTCCGCAGCGACGCGGACAATTTTTATGACACGAATCCGAACGGAATTGTAGGCGGCGCGACGCAGCCAACGGTGGACCGCATCTTCCATCGCCGCACGTATTCGGAGGAGGTGGGAGATACGTGGTCACTAAGTCCGTCGCTATTGAATAACGCGCGGGTACAGTTCCAACTCGCATCCCCAATTACGGAATTCGATCCAACGGTATATGGCACGGAATTTTCAGTGCCGATTATCGGCAGCAGCAGCGGAACATTCGCCACCGGGACATCGCAATCCGCCAGCCTGCAAAATCGCCAGTATGAAGTAAATGATGTGGTGTCGTCGGTGCATGACAAAAACACGATCACCTTCGGCGGCGACATGATTCACGCGCACAACGGGGGGGACAGCAAGGAATTCGGCGGTCCGATTTTCCTCGGCGAGTTCAAATACAACCCATGCGCGGTCTCTCCCACGCAAACGCTGGCCTTTTGTGAGAGCTCCGCCTATCTGGACAACATCAATAACGTGCAGAGCTATACGCAGAGCTTCGGAAATGCGTCGTATACGGTCGACGATACGCTCGGGTCCGCGTTTGTTCAGGACGATTACAAGGCGAAGTCTGACCTGGTAGTGAACCTGGGCCTGCGATATGAGATCCAGACCTTTACGGATTCTACCAAGGATTTTGCTCCTCGAGTAGGATTCGCTTATGACTTGCGCGGGCGGGGAAAGACGGTGATTCGCGGCGGATTCGGAATCTATTATTCGCAAATCGTCGACAACGATGAAGCGAACTACGCGCTCACTGGGCCGACCGGCGTATTCAATTACACCGCCATGCCAGGAGAAGTTGGATTTCCGACAAGCGTTTCCGCGGCGCCGCTGCCAGCGTTTCCTCCGGGAGCGCAAGTGCCGCTGCGCAGCTTGTACATCCGCCCGGGCGAAAGCGCTTATCTCAACCAATTCTTTGATACGTCGGCGCTCATCGGCTATCCAAACGTGCTGCTGAGTCCGTATACGGAGCAGTGGACGCTTGGCGTTCAGCGGCAACTGATTTCGAATTGGGTGCTGAGCGCGGACTATGTTGGTTCACATACGTTACGGATTAACCGGCCTCTCGATGTGGATCCGCCGACCCCATTCATTCGGACGGCTCCTGGCCAAATTCGTTCGGCGCAGGCGGCAAACTGCACCAGGCCGTTGTGGGTTCTTTGGTACCAACAGCAAGGGATGGTATGCGATCCAACGACGCCATCGAATCCGGAGCCGCCCTATTCGGTAATTCAGTCGGATGTGAATGACGGATTTGCTTTTTACGACGCGCTGGACATTGATGTGAGCCGGCGCTTCTCGAATGGATTTGAAATGCTGGCGAGCTATACGTTGTCTCATGCTATTGACAACGTCGATCCAGACCTCCCGAGCCAGAATCCGAACGATCCGAATTTCACCGGCGAGCAGGAAAAAGGAAATGCGATTTATGACGAGCGCAATCGCTTTGTGCTGAGCGGTGTCTACACGGCTCCGCTGAAGATTCGCATCGGCGGCGTGGGGACGTTTGGATCTGGCTTGCCGTATAACATCACTACGGGCACTACCAACAGCGGAGACACAGGAGCGACGACGGACCGTCCGGTGGTCAACGGCGTGGTCATTGGCCGCAATACCGGACACGGAACTCCGATTTACAGTGTGGATCCATTTGTTGAGCGGCCATTTACTTTTGGCGAACGCTACGTCTTGAATCTTCGCGCGGAAGCTTTCAACGTGTTCAATCACGCGAACTTTGTGGGCTTCAACGGCACATGGGGAAATGGCGCCACGGCGCCGGTTGGTTTTGGTTCGCCAGAGGCGGGAATCACCAATCAACTCCCCGCTCGCGAATTGCAGTTCGAGGCGAAATTCAGTTTCTAGCCGAGGACTGCTAGGGCTGCTCAGACGGCGCGAGTCATCGATGCCACGATGTGTTCGCGCCGTTGCAATTGCAAGTGACAGAAAAAAAGAGCCACGTTATGCTCTGGCGTGTCTCTGAACGAGGCGGGATCCCTCTTCCTTGCGGCGCTGGCGGCTGGAGCGATTAATTCCGTCGCGGGAGGAGGCAGCTTCATCTCGTTCCCCGCGCTGCTGTTCGTCCGAATCCCGCCCATTTCCGCAAATGCAACCAATACTGCCGCGATGTGGCCGGGAACGATTGCGAGCACTGTAGCTTACTGGCGCGAAATGCGGCAGCCGCGCGTTCGGAAACTCTTGCCGCCGCTGTTGCTGACGGGATTCGCTGGCGGCATCATCGGCGCAAGCATTCTGCTGAAAACTCCACAGGCGACATTCATGAAAATGGTTCCGTGGCTGCTGCTGGGCGCGACGCTGCTGTTTGTGGCCAGCGGCAGAATCACGAAATGGGTGCGGATGCAGAGCGAGCACGGCGGCAGGCGCAGCATGCTTTTCGCGGCGGGGTTGGCGCTCGAGCTGGTGATTTCGATTTACATCGGCTATTTCGGTGCAGGCGCAGGAATTCTGGTGCTGGCGATGCTCGCGCTGCTGGACGTAGGAAACATTCACGCTATGAATGGGATGAAGACTCTGCTGGTGAGCGCCGTGAATCTGGTCGCGCTTGTGCTTTTCATTCACGCGCGCGTAATCGTATGGCCCGAAGCGGTGGTGATGCTGGTGGGCGCAGCGATTGGCGGATACGGCGGAGCGTATTACGCGCAGAAGGTTGATCCGGCGCTCATTCGACGGCTGGTGATTGTGATCGGATTTGGCATGTCGGCGTATTTCTTCATTATCCAGTTTGCCTAGCGGAATACCGGCAATTCGTGGTTCTACGTTCTGCCCCAAAATAGATGGCTTCTTATGCAACATTTCTGGCATGACCTACGTATTGACATTCGATAGGACACACGCTAGCTTTGCGGAGATACAGACTGTCTATAGGAGATGAGATGGGGCGTTCGCAAACGGAACTGCTGCAAGGCACTCTCGATATGCTGATTTTGAAGGTACTTGCTATCGGCGAAATGCACGGGCTGGGGATCTCGCGCCGGATCGCGCAGGTGACGCGCGGCACTTTTGAGGTGAAGCCCGGTTCGCTCTTTCCAGCGCTGCACCGCATGGAAGAGGAAGGGTGGCTGCGCTCGTCCTGGGGAGAATCGGAAAGCAATCGGCGCGCCCGGTACTACCAGTTGACGCGAAAAGGGCGACGGCAACTGCAAAGCGAGGCGAAGCGCTGGGAGCGAATCTCGCTGGCGATCGAGAGGGCGCTGGGAGCGTGAAAGGCAGTGACCCGCTTTCGCCAAGGCTACGGCGAGGCAAACGAGTGGCTAGTGGGGAGTGGCGAGTAAAAGCGAATACTTCGCGCGGACAAAGCGCGCGATAGGAATCAGGTGAGCACAAACAGATGTGGATGAAGAATGCGGTTCGGAATTTGTGGCGACGGCGGCGAGTCGACGCGGAACTCGATGAGGAAGTGTGCGGCTATGCGGAAATGCTTGCAGAGGAAAAGATACGCGGAGGCACGAATGCGCGCGAAGCGCTGCGGGAGGCGAAAATGGAAATGGGCGGAATCGAACAGGTGAAAGAGCGGACGCGCGAGATTCGCGCCGGGCACTTTCTGGAAACGCTGTGGCAGGACATTCGCTACGGCGCGCGCACGCTGCGCAAATCTCCCGGATTCACAGCTGTTGCCATTCTGACGCTGGCTCTCGGCATCGGAGCGAACACCGCAATTTTCAGCGTCATTGAGAGCGTCCTCCTGCGACCGCTTCCCTATGACCATCCACAGAGCCTCATCGAGATTTGGAACTCGTACTTGCCGCAGGTGCCTCTCGGCGGATTGTCGCCCGGGGATTTTCGCGATTGGCAGGGAGAAACGACAACGGTCTCGGAAATGGCCGCGTACGCATGGATTGAGCAGGGCGCAAATCTTACAGGCGACGGCGACCCGCAGCGCGTGGATCTGAACTGGGCCACTTCGAATTTTTTTCCGATACTGGGCGTGAAGCCGGTTATCGGGCACCTATTTGTTCCGGATGAAGATCGACCGGGCAGCGCACCGATTGTGGTGCTTTCGCATCGATTCTGGCAAAGCCGTTTCGCTGGCGCGCCAAATGTTGTCGGGCACGTTGTTACGCTCGACGGACTGCGTTACACAGTTGTTGGCGTTCTCGGTGAAGGAACACACCTGCTTGATTCGCCGGATATGTGGATGCCGATGGGCCAGTTCGAAGACAATTTGACCGAGCATGTCCATCATGAATTCGTTGGAATTGCGCGGCTCAAAGTCGGCGTGAAGATTGCGCAGGCGCGTGCAGAATTCGAAGCGTTGAACCGGCGATCCGCGATCGCGTACCCCAAGGAGCACAAGAATTTTGGCGTGATTGTGCGGCCAATGCAGGACGCGTCCGCCGCGCAACTGCGCGGGACTTTGCTGGTGCTGTTTGCGGCGGTGGGACTGGTGCTGCTGATCGCGTGCGCAAACATTGCGAATTTACTGCTGACGCGGAATGCGAGCAGGGAAAGAGAAATCGCGCTGCGCACGGCGCTGGGAGCTCACCGCGGGCGGCTGATTCGGCAGTTGCTGACAGAAAGCATCCTGCTGGCGCTGCTTGGAGGCGCGCTGGGAATCGTGTTCGCGGCTGTGGGCGTGCAGGTTTTGGGAGCGCTCGCGCCACGGAACATGGAGTTGGCGCAGAAGATACATCCCGATGGCACGGTGTTTCTTTTTACGGTGGTCGTTTGCTTCGCGGTCGGCGTGATCTGCGGCCTATTGCCGGCGCTGCAGGTAAGAAAAACCAACGTGGGTGTGGCTCTAAAGCAGGGAACACGAGGAAGCGGGTCGTTTGCGAGCCGCAAACTTCACAGCGCGCTCGTGGTTTCGGAAATTGCGCTGGCGCTGGTTCCGCTCGTTGGCGCGGGATTGTTGCTGCGGAGTTTGCATGATTTGCTTGAAGAAAATCCGGGATTCCGCGCCGAACATCTGCTGAGCATGGATATTCCGCAAGCCGCTGTTCCGCAGGCGGAACTGATTAAAATGACTCCTGCGCAGCAACAACAGCTGGCTCAGAAACAATCGTTGGAGTTTGAGCAAATCATTGAGCAGGTTCAAGGCTTGCCCGGCGTGAAATCCGCGGCTGGCATCGATGTGTTGCCCCTGGGCACACAACTTCAGGCAGCGTCACGCTTCGTTATTGAGGGGCGGCCGATTCCAGACGCGGGCGTTCGGCCGATCGCAGAAACGCGCACTGTCACTCCCGGATATTTTTCAACGGCGGGCGTTCCCCTGCTTCGGGGACGGTCGCTCGAAGCGGAAGATGCAGGCAAGCACAATATTGACATCGATCAGGCGATGGCGAGCCGGTTTTGGCCTCAAGGCAACGCAATCGGCAGTCGCGTAAGCTTCTGCTCTCTCGATCTCACTCCGTGCTGGTTTTCCATCGTTGGAATCGTCGGCAACGTTCATGAATATGGGCTCGACGCCGCGCCTACCTATGACGTTTATTTCACTTGGGGCTGGACGCCGGAACTCCTCATCCGCACTGCCTCAGACCCTCATCGCACAGAAATTGCGGCCGCAAACGTGATTCATAAAATTGACCCGGCGCTGCCGGTGACCTCGGTGATGACCATGGACGAATTAGTTGCGGACTCTGTGGCGCCGCGCCGATTTTCCGCAGTTCTTACCGGAGTCTTTGCGGCGCTCGCGCTGCTGCTCGCAGCGGTCGGAATTTATGGTGTGATGAGCTACATAGTTGGGCGTCGCACGAATGAGATTGGTATCCGCATGGCCCTCGGGGCGCAGCCGCGCGATGTTCTCTGGTTAGTTGTGGTCCATGGCGCAAAACTGGCGCTGATCGGCGTCGTGATTGGAGCTTGCGGATCGCTGGCCCTGGCACGCTTCATCTCCAGCATGCTCTTTGGCGTTCATGCGAGCGACCCGCTCACGTTTGCAGTGGTGGCGCTGCTGCTTTCGGCGGTAGCCATCGCAGCCTGCTACATTCCCGCGCGAAGGGCAATGAAGGTCGACCCGATGGTCGCTCTTCGATATGAGTGAGGCTGCGAATCAAAAAATGAACTAGGCTCGATGAGTGGTAGGGTCGGCGAAATTACTGCTCGCCGATGTCTTCGTTCCAAAGCGCGAGATTCGCGCGAATGAAGTCGGCGAGCATCGTGATGCATTCCTGATTTGCCAGGTCGATCACTTCCACGCCGTTTTCGCGAAGCCAGTCTATTCCGCCACGAAAATTCTGCGATTCGCCCACAATGACCGTACCGATGCGAAACTGACGAATCAGTCCGCTGCAATACCAGCAAGGCGCAAGGGTCGTGACCATGATTTTGTCGCGATAGCTCTGCTGGCGGCCAGCCTGCCGGAAGGCATCTGTTTCGGCGTGCATCGCGGCATCGTCTTCCTGAACGCGCAAATTGTGTCCGCGACCAAGGAGATTGCCGCTGCTGTCAAATAGCGCTGCGCCAATAGGAATACCGCCTTCGGCAAAGCTGGTGCGCGCGTCTTCGATAGCGACCGCGAGCAACGCCGAGGCTTTTTCGATGTCCATCGAACCATTCTAACGCAAGTCCACAGGCACGAGTGCTTTCATCGCATGTTGCGTCCGAACTGAACATTAGTTTTCACCTGCCAATTTGGCTGCAACAATTTTCAGCAGCTCGCGGATTTGCCACGCCACCAAACGCGTTCTAGGTTAGAATGCAGCGCAATGGCGGCAGCGTCGAGCAAATCGGTACTCGCAATCTATCCTGGCTCGTTTGATCCGGTCACCCATGGGCATTTGGATTTAATCGGCCGCAGCGCAAAAATTTTTGACTGCCTGATCGTAGCCGTTCTGCGGAACATGGAAAAGGACCCGCTGTTCACTGTGAGCGAACGCCTGGAAATGCTGCGCGAGGTTACGCGCTCGTGGCCGAATGTGGAAGTGGACGTCTTTGAAGGGCTGCTGATGGACTATGCGCGGCAGAAAAACGCACAGGTGGTGCTGCGTGGCATCCGCGCCATCTCCGATTATGAATTCGAGCTGCAAATGGCGCTCATGAATCGCAAGCTCGAACCGAAAATCGAGACTGTTTTTATGATGCCCGCCGAGGCATATAGCTATTTGAGCTCTCGTCTGGTGCGCGAAATTGCGCAGCTTGGCGGCTCAGTGAAAGATTTGGTGCCGCCCGCTGTCGAGGAGCGGCTTAAAGCAAAATTGGCAAAACGAAACCAAAAGGGGGCATAGGAATGGAACTGGCAGATCGTGTGAACCGCATTGAACCTTCGGCGACGCTGGCGGTGTTGATGGAAAAAGAGAAGCTGACCGCTCGCGGAATTGACGTGGTTGATTTTGGCCCGGGCGAGCCGGATTTTCCGACGCCGGAGCACATCAAGCGCGCGGCGATCAAGGCCATTGAGGAGAACAAGACAAAATACACGCCTTCCGCAGGCGTGATGCCGCTGCGCCAAGCGGCTATTGATTGGCACGCGAAGTATCTTGGCAGCTCGTATGGACCGAAAGAATGCGTGATCAACTGCGGCGGCAAGCATTCGCTTTTCAACGTGATTAACGCGCTCATCAATTCCGGCGACGAGGTGCTGATTCTCGCACCGTATTGGGTCAGCTATCCGGAGATGGTGAAGTGCGCCGATGGCACACCGGTCATTCTGGAAACTTCGGCGGATGACGGCTTCATTCCGCGCGCCTCTGAAATTGAAAAAGCCATCACCCCGCGCACGAAAATTCTCATTGTGAATTCGCCCGCGAACCCCACGGGCGCAGTGATCCCGGAAAGCGAATTCGCTAAAATTTTGGAGGTCGCAAAGGAGAACGGAGTTTGGGTGCTCTCCGATGAATGCTATTCGCATTTCGTTTACGGCGACGCGAAACCGTTTTCGATTGCCAGCTTGCCGGGCGCGAAAGACCACGTAATTATCTCCGCTTCCCTCTCGAAGACGTTCGCCATGACCGGCTGGCGCATGGGCTACACGCTCGCCCCACAACCGATTTCCGATGCTGTGCTGAAACTGCAGAGCCAGTCTGTTTCTAACCCAACCTCGATCGCGCAATATGCTGCGCTCGAAGCTTTGCGCGGCGGAATGGAAAGCGTAGAAAAGATGATCTCTGAATTTGCGAAGCGCCGCCGCCGGATTATCGACGGGCTGCGCAAAATTCCGGGTGTCAGCTGCCACGAGCCCGCTGGCAGCTTCTATGTTTTCCCCAACGTTGCAGGCGCGATTGAAGGCAACGGCGCGACGTCTGCGGATACGGTGAAAGCCGCAAAAGATTTGCTCGAACACGCACACGTGGTCGTGATTCCCGGGGAAGCTTTTGGCGCGCCGGGATATTTGCGAATCTCGTATGCGACCTCTATGGAGCGCATCGAGGAAGGCCTGCGGCGGCTCGACAACTTTTTTCGCGTTGAAAAGCCGGTGATCTCAGCTGCGGCGACGCGCGGATAATGCTGTGGCCCTGCGGCCCGTCCGGTTGGAACCGCTGTTCGTGCCGCGAATTTGGGGCGCGCGAAGTCTGGCTCCGCTATTTCCTGAGAAGAAATCCCTGACTGAACCGATAGGTGAAGTCTGGCTCACCGGAAATGACTGCCGTTTTGCAGATGGCCCCTTCGCGGGTGAACGCCTGGGCGATGCATGGCCGTGCATGGGCGAAGAGTGGGTTGGGAAACTCGCGAGCCGCCACAGCAAAAAGTTCCCGGTACTCGCGAAATTCCTTTTTCCGGAAGACAAACTCTCCGTACAAGTGCATCCGGACGACGACTACGCGTCACACCATGAAGCCGCCGCCGGGGGAACCGGCAAAACGGAAATGTGGTATGTGGTATCGGCTCGTCCCGGCGCGGAAGTGCGCGTTGGGCTGAGGCCGGGTATCAATGTGAGCGAATTTCGCCGCGCGGTTGGTGATGGTAGGGTGGAAGATTTGCTCGAACGTATTCCCGTGCAAGCAGGGGACGCAATTTTCGTTCCCGCCGGGACGGTTCACACCATTGGCAGCGACATGGTTTTATGCGAAGTCCAGCAAAATTCGGATATTACATATCGCATTCACGATTTTGGCCGTCTCGACGCGCGAGGCAATCCGCGTGAACTGCACATCGAGAAAGCCCTTGGCGTGACTCGCTTCGGACAGCAGCATGGAGGAAAAGTCACGCTCCACGACGACATTAGGAAGGGTACGTTGCTCGTAGAATGCGCGTACTTCAATGTTGTGAAACACGAGTTTGACGAAGCGGCCCATGTCCAGTCCACGGAAAAGCTTGAATTGCTCATTTTCCTGGAAGGGAGCGGGACTTTGAACACTGGGAACACAGATTCCGGCGAGGCAAGCATCGAATATTCGCGAGCCCAGACGTGGTTGGTTCCGTGCGCGCTGCGCGAAATGGCATTCGCGCCAAAGAAGCCGACGAAGATGTTGCGCGTGACTGCGCCTCTCTGACGCGAGCAAAATTAAAATGGCCGAAAAAATGAAACCGATTTGCTGCGCTGTGATTCTCGCGGGCGGGCGCGGGACGCGCTTCTGGCCCCGCAGCCGAAAGCGCACCCCGAAACAGCTGCTCGATATCGTAAGCGCGCGAAGCATGCTGCATGAAACGGCAGTGCGGCTCGCGCCTATCTTTCCGGCAAATCGCCTGTGGGCCGTGACGAATGCAGAACAAGCTGCAGGCGTGCGGCGCGAATTGCCCCGCGTGCCGCGCGCGCAAATTTTGCTTGAGCCAACGGGACGCAACACCGCAGCCGCGATTGGGCTTGCCGCAATTCATTTGACGCACCGCTATGGCGACGCCGTCATGGCCGTTCTGCCTGCCGACCATCACATCGCTTATGCGAGCGCTTACCGCCGCATCGTCCGAGCGGCCATGACACTCGCTGGTCAGCCAGGAAACCTCGTAGTTCTGGGCGTTCCTCCCACGCGCCCCGATACTGGCTTCGGCTACATTGAGCGCGGCCAAAGCGGTGCAACGAGCGGTGGCCTTCGGGCGTATACCGTGAAACGTTTCACTGAAAAACCGGCAGCCCCGGTTGCTCGGAAATATACCGACTCTGGAAAATACTTCTGGAATGCGGGCATGTTTTTCTGGCGCGCATCCACATTTCTGGAATGCCTGCGAAAATTTCTGCCGCGCACCGCGAAATTGTTGCACGAACTGCAGCAAACCATCGGCACGAGCCGGTATTCAAGCGCGCTCGCAAGAATTTATTCGTGCCTCGAAAACATCTCGGTCGACTACGCCGTTATGGAGCCGGCGTGCCGCGGGACTGCCCAACGCGTCTTTGTGCTGCCCGCCGAAGTTGGATGGAGCGACATCGGCTCCTGGGACGCCGTCTACGAGTTGCTCGCGCATAAAAACAGCGAGAACGTTTCACGCGGGGATTCCTTCGCGCTCGACGCCAGTGGAAATTTCCTGTGGAATCCAAAGAAATTCACGGCAGCAATCGGCATTCGCGACTTGATCGTCGTCAACGCCGCCGATGCGCTGCTGATCTGCCCTCGCGCGAGAGCGCAGGATGTCGGAAGAATAGTCAAATGGCTTGAGGAAAAGCGCCGCCACGATCTTCTCTGAGCGGATGCGCCGCATTCCGCTCGGAAATGCGCACTGCTTTCCGCATTGACCCGCATCGCATATACTTTCCCGCATGGCGCAGATTTCATTTGGCACCGACGGCTGGCGCGGAATCATCGCTGAAGATTTCACTACGGCGAATGTGCGGAAAGTCGCCACGGCGATTGCTCGATACGTCATTCGCGCGGAAAAATCGCAAAGCGGCGTGCTGGTCGGCTATGACGCGCGATTTGGCGGCCCGTTATTCGCGTGCGCTGCGGCGGAGGCAATCGCGGCCACGGGAACTCCCGTGTGGCTCTCGGACGCGCCGTGCCCTTCCCCGGCCTTGTCGTTGCTTGTGCGCAGGCGCGAAGCCGCGGGCGGAATCATGATTACTGCGAGCCACAACCCTCCGAAATGGAGCGGCGTGAAATACAAAGCGAGCTACGGAAGTTCCGCCCTACCTTCGATTGTTGCTGAAATCGAATCCGAGCTCGCCCGGGTTCTGACGGATGGCCCCTGCACGCTGCCGCCGCGAAAAGATTTAATTCATTCGCTGCACGTCCGCGCACCCTATCTGGAAACTCTATCGAAACTCATCGATTGGGAGGTTTTGAGGAAAGCGAAGTTTCGTTTCCTTGTGGATCCAATGCATGGAGCGGCGTGCGGCCTCTTCCGTGAACTCTGCTCGCGAAATGGCGTGGCGTGCGATGAAATTCGCGGCAACTACGATCCGCTTTTTGGCGGCGTGAATCCGGAACCTATCGAGCCGCATACCTCCGCACTGCAAAACGCGGTGCGCGAAGGCAAGTACGACGCCGGATTTGCCGCGGATGGCGATGGCGACAGAATCGGAGCCGTGGACGCGGACGGAACGTTCGTCACTCCGCATCAGATTTTCGCGATTTTGCTTTGGCATCTCGCGGGCAGCAGAAAAGAATCCGGAAACGTGGCGAAGACTTTTTCTACCACGAAACTCATCGACAAGATCGCGCACAAATTTGGCCGCCAGCTATTCGAAACGCCCATCGGATTCAAGCACATCTGCGCGCTGATGCTGGAGCGCGACATCCTGCTTGGCGGTGAAGAAAGCGGCGGCTTCGCGACGAAGATGTATTTGCCGGAGCGCGATGCCACCGTCACCGCTCTTTTCCTCGCCGAAGTGATGGCGTGGCATGGAAAGCGCCTCGGTGACCTGGTGAAGATGCTGCACGATGAGTTTGGTGTTCATCATTATGGCCGCGTTGATCTGGAGTTGCGCGCCGGCCAAAAGGAGCGCGCCATTCAGCATTTTGGCTCGCGAGTGGAAAAGCTGCTTGAATGGCGCGTGGAACGCCGCGAAGACATGGATGGTCAGAAACTGTATCTCGGTGAAGCCGGATGGCTGCTCGTTCGCGCCTCGGGCACCGAGCGCATGCTGCGCCTGTATGTAGAAACGGCGAATCCGAGTATGACGAAGCGTTTGCTCGATGAAGCCTGCACGCAAGTGCAAAAGCTTTAGGGAAGCCAAGCCTGGCAAGTCTTTCGAATGCCGCGTTTCGCGCAGGCCAAATTGTCCCTGTAGGGATCGTGATGTGACTGCGCATTACGCGCCAGAAATCGCGATCCATGAGAAGATTAAGCGCGACAACTTATGAAGCGACGCCTCTATACACTCGATGTCTTTACCGCCAAGCCGCTGGCCGGAAACCCGCTCGCGGTCGTCACCGACGGCGATAATCTTTCGCGCCAGCAGATGCAAGCTATAGCGCGGGAGATGAACCTTGCCGAAACCGTTTTCGTCCAGCGTCCGACGAATAATCGCGCCCTTGCGCGCCTGCGAATTTTTACGACTACGCACGAACTACCGCTTGCCGGCCATCCGGTTGTCGGTACGTGGTTCCTGCTCGCCGAATTAGGCGTTGTTCCCGCATCGGAAGGACCAGTGCAAATCCTGCAACAGACGGGTGCAGGCATTTTGCCCGTCGAAATCACATTTCATAACGGGCAGCCTTCGCGCGTAACCATGACGCAAAAGGAAGCGCGCTTCAAATCTCCGAAAATTCTGCGCGCCGCTCTTGCCGAAGCTCTCGGACTGCGCCCAAGCGACATCGATCCCAGCCTGCCGATCGAATCCGTCTCCACGGGAATTTTCAATCTCATGGTACCGCTCTGCACGAAAGCCGCATTACCAAAAATTCAGTCGAATATGCGCGGGCTTTTTCATCTGCTGAACGGCAACAGCACGATGGCTTATTGCTTTGCTCTTGCGGGACGCGGAAAGGCTTTTGCGCGCGGCATGCTGCCGTGGGAGATATACGAGGATCCTGCGACCGGATCTGCCGGGGGCTCGCTTGGCGCTTATTTGGTGCGTCACGGCAAACTCAAACCTGGCGAGGAATTATCTATCCGGCAGGGCGTGGAGATGGGCCGGCCAAGCGAAATTCACGTTCAGGTTGCTGCGGGGAGAGGCAAGTTGGTTTCGCGCGTCAGTGGATCAGCGGTGCGCATTCTCGAAGGCCACATCGAAATCTGAAGCGCGCATCCAGCAAACCACGCAAAAAAGAGAAACCGGCTCACGCGGAGCCGGTCTCAATTTGTACGAGTGATTCTGAGAGGTTCTTGCTCAAATGCCCTCTTGGAATCTTTTTGGTCTTCCGCTCATGCCACTCCGCGCATACCGCGCCGATCCTGGCGAATGTCGCGATTCATCGCATATCGCTCACGCAAATTGCGGCGCAAACGCCTGCGCAGCATTCGAGAACGCAAACTATTGCGCCCGAATTCGCGATTTGAGCGCCGCAACTGGCGGAAATTGCGCGCAATTCTGCGATTCATGCGATTCCGCATGCTCACATCGCGCTGAACGCCGCGCCCGTTGCCGTGCGCACTATTCCGCCAGCCGTTTCGACTGCCATTTTGAACATCTTGATGCACGGCGGAAGGAGGCGCCGACTGCGCTGGTTGAATCATTCCGCCAATCGCAAACAAGCTGCCCAGTGCCGCGCTCAGAATTCCGCCTCGAATTATTTTCCCGCAATTCATTGGAAGCTCCTCTCGCATCCGTTAGCTCTTTACACTCACGAGATAAAACACGAATGCCAAACGTAAGTTGCGGATGAGGCAAACTAGGCTTTTTCGAGGGACTTAGCGGCAGCATCCAAAACGCCATTCAGGAATGGAGCGGATTCTTCCGTGGAAAATCGTTTCGCCAGCTCGATGGCTTCGTCGAGCACCACCTTCAGGGGCGCAGTACCAGAGCGCAACTCGTAGATCGCCAGGCGGCAAATGCCGCGATCGATTTCCGCCATGCGCTCGAGCCGCCAGTTTTTCGAAAGCTGTTCAACTAGCCGGTCATTGGAATCTGCCTGTGCCACCGCTCCCTCAAAAAGCTCGTTGGCGAATCGCTTCGTCGATTCTGCTGCGCGAGCGCTTTCCCAGAAAGACTGCTCAATCTGCTCGACGTTCTGATGATGGATTCCCCACTGAAAAAGCATTTGCAGCGCGCACTCGCGGGATTTGCGACGAAGGGTCATATCTCAGCGACGGCGGGGGCCGCGCGCTTTTGCCGCCATGGCGATTTTACGCGTACCGGAGAGCTTCCGCGAAAGCTGCGCCATCTCAATCGCTGTAAGGCCAGCGTCGAAGCCCTTATTGCCGGTTTTCAACCCTGCGCGGTCGATGGCTTGCTCGAGCGTGTCACACGTCAAGACGCAAAATGGCATAGGCACTCCGGTATCGAGCTGCGCGAGCTGGACGCCGCGCGCGACTTCCGTACAGACGTGATCAAAATGCGAAGTCTCGCCGCGCAGCACGCATCCAATGCAAATGATTGCTTCGCAGCGGCCCGCTTGCGCCAATTTTTTCGCAGCAATGGGAATCTCGAGCGAGCCCGGCACGCGGACAATCTCGATTTCACTTTCTCGGGCGCCTGCACGGTTCATAGCATCCAATGCGCCTGCGAGCAATCGGTCCGTTATGAATTGATTGAAGCGGCTGACTACGATTCCGAAGCGAAACCCTTTGGCCGAAAGCTCGCCTGTGGAGGCGGTCGGCGCCGGCGCTTTTTTCGAAGGCATCCTTATTTTCCTTTGAATTGCGCCGGGCGCTTCTCTACAAACGCCCGCGTGCCCTCGCGCATGTCCTCAGTCGCGCAGCAAAGCCCAAAAAGAGTGGCCTCGAGGAACAGTCCTTCCTCCTGTGGCATTTCCGTGCCGCGTTCGACGGCGTCCATCGAAAATTGCACTGCAAGCGGCGCGTTGGCGATGATCTTCTTTGCGATTGCTTCCGCAGTGGACATCAGCTCCGCCGATTCCACCACATGATTGACTAGCCCTATGCGCAGCGCCTCGTCGGCAGAAATCATTTCGCCCGTCAGAATCAGCTCGTGCGTCACGCCCTTTCCGCACAGTCGCGGCAGCCGCTGCGACCCTCCGTATCCGGGAATGATTCCGAGCTTCACTTCCGGCTGTCCCAATCGCGCGTTCTTGGTGGCGATGCGAATCGTGCACGAGAGAGCCAATTCACACCCACCTCCCAGCGCGAATCCATTGATCGCCGCAATCGAAGGCTTGCCCATCGTTTCCAGCCGGTGAAAAACTTCCTGGCCGAAAAGTGAAAAATCCTTGCCGTCAATCGGCGTACGCTGCGCCAACTCATTGATGTCCGCACCCGCAACGAATGACTTTTCGCCTGAGCCCGTCAGGATCAGTACCCGCACGCTCCCATCTTCGCGCGCGCGGTTAAGCGCATCGCCCAACTCTTCGACAGTTTGCCGGTTCAATGCATTCAGCACTTTAGGCCTGTTGAAAGTGATATAGGCAATCTGGTTTTTCACTTCATAGAGCAGATTTTCGTAGGCCATTCCCTCGCTCCGGAAATTCTTGTGCTGTCATCCAAGCTGAATTGCACGCGGCTTCGATGCGTCAGAATAATCATAAAATCCGCGCCCCGCTTTGCGTCCGTTCCATCCGGCCAGCACCATGCGCTTCAGCAGCGGCGGCGGCGCGAATCGCTGCTCCTTGAATTCGTCGAACATGATATTCGCAATATAGTAGGTCGTATCCAAGCCGACGAAGTCCAGCAATGTAAGCGGCCCCATCGGATAGCCGCAGCCCAGTTTCATGGAATTGTCGATGTCTTCAATCGATGCGACGCCGCCTTCGAGCACGCGCACCGCATCGAGCAGATATGGAACCAGCAGCCGGTTGACAATGAATCCAGTGCGATCCGATGTTTGCACCGGCACTTTGCCCACTTTGGCCGCAAATGCCACCGCCTCTTCATAAACTTTTGGGTCCGTGGCGATGGTGCGAATCACTTCCACGAGCTTCATCAGCGGGACGGGATTGAAAAAATGCAATCCAATGAACCGGTCTGGGCGCGCAGTCAGGAAAGCCATCTCGGTAATGGAAAGCGAGGAAGTATTGCTGGCGAAAATCGTGTGCTTCGGGCAGATTTTGTCCAGACTCGCGTACAGCTCCTTCTTTTCCGGCAATTGCTCGATAATCGCTTCCACAACAAGGTCGCAGTCCTTCAGGTCTTCGAGTTTCGTCGTCCCGTGCAGGCGTGAGCGCGTGGCATCGCGGTCGGAAGCCGACATCGTTCCTTTTTCAACGAATTTGCTGAGGCTCTTCTCGATCGATTGCAGTCCTTTATTCAGCCGCTCTTCGCTTACTTCGCGAACATGCACCGTGCAGCCGGCCTGCGCAGCGATTTGCGCGATTCCCGACCCCATTAGTCCGCAGCCCACAACTCCAACTTTTTCGATTGCCATGCCTTCTCCTCGGATTTCCTGGAAATTATTTCAAATGAATTTACGCGATCGATTCCACAATCATCGCAATTCCCTGCCCTCCGCCAATGCACGCCGTCGCCAGTCCGTAGCGCTGGTTACGCCGGCGCAATTCGAGGAGAAGCGTCAAAATCAGCCTGGTTCCCGTGGCACCCAGCGGATGACCGAGCGCAATCGCGCCGCCATTCACGTTTGTCTTATCGCGATTCAACCCCAGCGCTTTTTCCACCGCCAGATACTGCGGCGCAAACGCTTCATTCACTTCAATAAGGTCCATCTGCTCAAGCTTCAGTCCGGCCAACTGCAGGGCCTTCTTGCTCGACGGGACGGGCCCGATTCCCATCACGCGCGGTTCGACTCCCGTCGTCGCCCACGATACGATTCGGCCTAACGGTTCCGCGCCGCGCTCTTTCGCAATTTTTTCCGTGGTCATCACCACAGCAGCGCCGCCATCCACGATGCCGCTCGCGTTCCCCGCAGTGACAACTCCGTCTTTGCGAAACGCCGCCGGAAGGGCAGAAAGGCTCTCCATCGTTGTGTCTGCGCGCCGGTGATCATCCTGCGAAAAAAGATGCGCCTTCTTCCCCTTTCCGACTTCGACCGGCACAATCTCCTCGCTCAGGCGGCACGCCTTGTACGCTGCTTCTGCAGCCTGCTGGCTGCGCAGCGCATACTCATCCGATTCGCGGCGCGTAATTTTGTACTCTACCGCCAGATTCTCCGCCGTGTCTGACATTGTGCAGCCGCTAATCGGATCGAGCAGTCCCGCCATGAGCGCATCTTCCAATTTCCCTTCGCCCAATCGGAAACCGCTGCGCGCTCCGCGAATCACATGCGGCACTTGCGTCATGTTCTCCATCCCGCCGGCCAAAACCATTTTCGCTTCGCCGAGCATGATGCGTTGCGCGGCCTGACTGATCGATTCCATCCCGGAACCGCACAGGCGATTCACGGTCACGGCGGGCGTCTCCACCTTCAGCCCAGCTTTCAACCCGACATGCCGCGCACCATAGTGCGCATCGGAACTGCTCTGTTGTACGTTTCCGAAAACCACATGCTCGATTTCGCCAGGGTCAACGCCCGAGCGCTTGATCGCTTCCTTCGAAGCAAGCGCGCCCAAATCAATCGCCGAAATATTCGCAAATTCGCCGTTATAGCGCGCCATCGGCGTGCGTGCTCCGGCAAGTATGACTACATCCGTGGGAAACATAAATTCCTCCTTGCTTTATTATGAGGCAGGTTGCGGTGCGGCGAGCGAAACCACGCGGTTTCCGCCGTGCCGCCGAATCTCATCCAGACCAAATTCCGCGCGGTTAATCCATTCCGTCACGCGGTCTTCGTTTTCGTCTGCAGGCCGCGCCGCTGCGTCAGCAACCACCGCGCCGATGGTCAACGGTTTCTTGGCCCACTCCGGCTGCACCTGAGCCGCGAGCTGCCGCAGCTTTTTCGCCAGCTCATCGGCGTTCTCTCGGGATGTGTCCGGTAACACAAACGCCAGAGACCACGCCGTGTACTTTACTCCCAGATCTCCCTGACGAATCGAAGGCTCGACCGCGCGCGCTACCTGGTTCATATAGGCTTCGAGCGCTGCGTCGCCTTCCTCTCGCAGAATTTCCGGTCCGTGATCCACTTCCAGGATCACGAGCGCCAATGGCGTGCCCTGAACGCGGGATCGCTTCGATTCCGCCAGCAGGCAATCAATGTACGCCCCGCGTCCCAGCAGGCCCGTCTTCTCATCGGCCACCGCCAGCGTCCGTACCAACGAACGGAGACGCGTATGGTTCACCGAAATCATGATTTGGTCGCCGACTGCTTGCAGAAAATAACTCTCGTTCGGCTTCCATGCACGCGAACCCGCGTCCGCGACAAGAAGGATCCCGGCGGCGGCTTGCGTATCCTTGTCCGTCAATGCAACGCCCAAGACGGTCTCTACGTCCATCGCGCGCAGATCGCTCATCTGCGAAATCTCCGCAGAAATTCCTCCCACTCCGTCCGGCGCGCGCTTCGCCAACGCTGCAGTGACTTTTGTCACCGTGCTCGCTACGGCGGCCTTCATGCCTGGCGCGGCGAATTCGGCAGTCATCTGCGATTTTTCTCCCGGCGATCCCACCACAGCGATGCATCGCTTCACCGAAAGATATTTACCAATCTCCTTCACCGCCGTGGCCAGCACTTCGCGCGGCGTCACTTCGCGATACATAAGCCGCGTGACTTCCGCGATTTCCGCCAAATCGCGATGCGTATCTGCTGCGGATGTAACCATGGGAGGCGCGGGCGGGCTGGCAACGGGCGTACTCACAGGCTGCGAACGCGCGTGTGACTCCTTGGGCCACCAATTTGCGCGCTCGTAAAGCATTCGCAGCCTTTCGTTCTTTTCCTCCTGCCCCGCAAACATGTCCGCGATGCGTTCCAATCGCTCGACCGCCTTGCTCTGCAGCGAATACTGCAAGAAAATCTCGGCCTGAACGATCAGGTCGTCCAATGCGCGCTGCGATTTTTCTTCCTCGGTGGCCGGGGCTCGAGCCACTTCTCCCAATCCACCCGTCACCAGGCTCGAAGGAGACTGCGATGCGTTCGCCACTTTCGCGGCCCTTAGATTGATGCTGCGCAAAAATGATGGGCTCGCCTTGCCCTCCATTTTTGCAATTCGCTCATGAATCCGGTAGTCGTAGGGGTCAATTTCCACCAGCCGGTCGAGCGCGTCGCAAGCCTCCGCGATTTTGTTCTGTTCCAGATCAAGATCAAACAGGCAAATCAGCGCATCGAAATATTTCACTTCGCGATTCAGCTCATTGTAGAGTCGCGCCCAAAACTCGACGAGGGGCGCTGACTTTGGACGTTCGCGCACGATCTCATCGAGCCGCGCAGCAAAGGCTGTTTCCGCGCGCGACGCAAACATCCATTCCTTGGTTTGCTCGAGCACGGCGATCGCCTTATCGTCTGCCCCGGAGGCAAAATACTTGTCCGTGAGCTCAAAAAGTTTTTCGAAACTGTCTGGCCTTTGCCTGCAAAGCGCAAAGAAAGCCACTTTTGCCATGTCGAGCTGACCCACCTTCAGCAACGCCTCTCCGTAAGTTCCCAGAAACGCGGTGTCCGAAGGGTCCGGCGGCGCGAACGGCTGAAGCAACTCGACCGCAGCCGCCGCATCGCCGCTCCGCAGCCGCGCATCAGCAAAAAGCAGCGCAATGCTTCGGTCATTCGGCGCCAATCGGTGCGCGCTCGCAAAGTAATCCAGCGTCTCGACGGACAGCCCCGCCGCCTGTGCCAATTGCGCCGCGCGCAGGTAAGACCTGCTTGCCGTATCCACATCGCCGAGATTCTCCGCCAGTTTTGCCAGCTCGATCTGCCGGCTTGGATTTTCTTGATCCAGTTGCGCCACGCGCTGCAAGCATTCGAATTCCGATTTGCTGTCCTTCTGATCGTGGAATTTCTGCGCCGCGGAAGCGTAGTATTCAATCGCCTCCGCCATCTTGTTCTGTTTCTGCAGCAGAAATGCGTAACGCGCCAGGCGCGCCGCAGGCTGCGGATAAGCCTTCAAATAGCGCGTAAAAATCGCGGAACTTCTCGCTACGTCTCCCGACTCGGCCAGCCGGTCGAATTGCAGGCCGTAATACGTCGCGGCCTGCACCAGGTCGCCTATGCGGACATAGAGGTCCGAAAGCATCTGTATCGCTTCGGGATTCCCCGGAGCGGCTTCCAGCGCAGCCTGATACGCTGCGATGGCTTCCTGAAGTTTATTTCTCTCCAGGTGCTTGCGCGCGCGATCCAAGTGTTTTGCAAAATCTTGATTCATGAGTGCTGAATGGAGTTTTGCCGTACAAAACGCCTCAAACAATATACCGGACGCTTCGGCGCGCGCAAAATGGGATTTGCACTTGGCTTTTCTCACTCGCAAAGAAACTGAGCCTCTCGGAGTTGCCGAATCCCGCCGCCATTGTTAGGATACGCACCACCATGTCTGCCGTTCCAGTCAGCAAGATTCATTCCTGGCTCCGCAAACGCGAGCCGGAGATGCTCGCACTGCTCCGCTCATTTGTTGAAATCGAATCGCCTTCTCACGATAAAGCGGCTGTCGATCGCCTCGTTCAGGTTGTCGCGGCCGAATGGAAAAGCCGTGGGGCCGAAGTTGAGATTTTGAAGCAGAGCCATTGGGGCAATCAGATTATCGCCAAGCTTCCCTTTAGGAAAAAATTCGGCGGCCAGATTCTCGTTCTCGGACATCTCGACACTGTCTATCCCCTTGGAACACTGGCCAAAACTCCTTTCCGCATCCGTGGAAATCGCGCCTGGGGCCCCGGAACATTCGACATGAAAAGCGGGCCCGTGATGGCTCTTGCCGCAGCCGATGCTCTCCGCGTACTTGAGCTTTTCCCCCGGCGAGATGTCACCCTGCTCTGGACTTCCGACGAGGAAGTAGGAAGCAGCGCCTCGCGCTCGGTCATTGAACGCGAGGCCCGCAAAAGCGAAGCCGTGCTTGTGCTCGAACCCGCGTTTGGGCCCAACGGCTGCTTGAAAACTGCGCGCAAAGGCGTCGGCGAAGCGAAACTCATCGTGACCGGACGCAGCGCCCATGCGGGTGTTGATCCGCAAAATGGCATTAATGCAGTTCATGAATTAGCCCTGCAAATCACGCGGTTGTTGAAATGGAATAATCCGAGCCGCGGCACGACCGTTCAAGTCAACGTGATCGAAGGCGGTACAGTAACCAATGTTGTCGCGGCGCAAGCAACTGCTTCTGTTGACGTTCGCGTCGCACGCCTCGCCGACGGCCGCGTTCTCAATCGCAAACTCCATGCATTGCGCCCCATTCTTTCCGGTGCAAATCTCAAAGTCATCGGCGGCATCAATCGGCCTCCTATGGAGAAAACGCCCCGCTCGCGTGCGCTATTTGCTCATGCGCAAAAATTAGCTGCGGAAATGGGGGTCAAATTGGGCGAAGCTTCCACCGGCGGTGGCTCCGACGGCAACTTCACCGCCGCAGTCGGCGCTCCGACTCTCGATGGGCTTGGCGCTATAGGAGATGGCGCACACAGCTCGCGCGAGCACGTTCTGATCAGCTCGCTTTCGGAACGCGCCGCACTCCTTACTGCTCTCCTCGCTACGATCTAACACGCCGATGCCGGGCCATGCGCTGGCTTGCTGGAAAATGGCTGGATTGTTAGAGTCGAGCAGTGCGAATTCACCTCATCCTTGCACTCGCGATCTGCTTCGTCGCGTGTGCAGTTGCTTCCGCAACCCCCACACCTCCAGCGGTTCACCGGCAGGCGGAAACCTCCACAGTTCGCACTCCGCGGCAACTCTATCAATCGCTTGACGCCGCGCTCGTTGACGGGAGCCGCGTCTACGGCGTCCACGACCTGACCCTTCGCCGTGACGGTGTCGCGTTCACATTCGCCGACGGCAAATTCGCTTTTCTTCAACCCGTTGATGGCCGCATCACTGGCGCGGTTTTTTCGGGACGCGGCCGCGTCTTTGCGGTTCCGCCGGATCCGTCCGAACGCGCCTCTCTCGCGCGATTCATAAAAGTCCCTTTGATCGACATCGAATTCTGGCAGGCTTATCTTCGCTTCGACGAAGCAACCGCTGCTGAAATCCAGTCCGGCTTAGCGGAGCAAAAGGCCGTCGCGGCAACCGATTCCGATTTCACTGGCGAATGGAATCCAATCGTCGCCCATTTCAATCCCGATACGTCCCTGCGCGTCCTGGAGTCCCTGCTTTCATCTCAACCCGCTTCGTATCTCTACGCCGCACTTAATTCCACTACTTTCGGCGGCTTCGACGTCGTCCTCGACCAAAGCCGCCCCGAAGATGTCCTCATCGGCCAAACGCGAAGAACGAGCGATGAGGATTTTTTCGACAGTTGGACTTCCTATGCCGCCACAAACTCCACTCCGCCCACCGAGAATTTTTCCGCGATCGACTACGCCACTGACACTGCCATTGCCGATGATCTTTCTCTCACCGGCACTACGACAGTGCGTTTGAAATGTGTTACCGGCGGCGAACGTATTTTGGAATTTGAGCTTTCTCGATTTTTGCAAGTGCAATCCGTGACGGACGCCAGCGGAAGCAGCCTTGAATTTTTTCAGAACGAAGACTTGCGGCGGCAGCAAATCTCGCGTCAGGGCAACGATTTGCTTTTTGTCGCTCTTCCACAACAGGCCGTCGCCGGCCAGGAGTACGACCTACACATCGCCTACCACGGAACCGTAATCCAAGACGACGGCAACGGCGTCTATTTCGTCGGTGCGCGCGGAAGCTGGTATCCCAATTTGGCAGACGGCAACCAATTCGCTTCCTTTGATTTAAAATTTCGCTGGCCGAAACGCCTCGTCCTTGCGGCAACCGGCCGGCAAATTGAAAGCGGCGAAGGCGGCAATCAGAAGACGGGTGAATGGCACAGCACCGAGCCCATTGCTGTGGCGGGATTCAATCTTGGCGGCTACGCTGTACAGTCCATCCGCGGGAAGCCAATCATTCAGCTCTTTGCCAATCAGCAACTCGAGCAAAGCATCGCCGCCCAATTGCAGCAGTTCGGCGATCGTTCCTTCCTGCCTAATCCCGCTGCTGTGCTGAAGCAGCTCGGAGCGAAGCTGGAGGATTCCATCCATTATTACGAAGAATTGAACGGACCATTTCCATTTCCCGATCTCGACGTTTCGCAGATCCCCGGTTCATTTGGACAGGGCTGGCCCGGATTGCTCTATCTCACCACCTTCGTTTTCTTGCCGCGCGAAGCTCAGCAGCAGGCCGGCCTGCCGGAACAGGCTCAAGAGCAGGTCGAGGAACTGGTTCCATTCCATGAAGTGGTTCATCAATGGTGGGGCAACGTCGAGGCGCCCGCCAGTTACCGCGATGCCTGGCTCGAAGAAGGAATGGCCGATTATCAATCGCTTATGTACGACGAGAAGCGCAATCCATCGAAGCATGCGCTTCGCGAGTGGCTTTTGCGTTATCGCGACGCGCTCCTTGCGCGCGAGCCAGAAACCGGCAAAACCGTCGACGAAAGCGGTCCGCTCGATTTCGGCTATCGCCTCGATTCCTCGAAATCGCCCGGCGCCTATCGCATCATCACCTACGAAAAAGGTGCGTGGGTGATGCACATGATTCGCATGATGCTGCGCGATCCGCGAAAGAAGAACCCCGATGCTCGATTCGAGGAACTACTGAAGAATACTCTTTCCGACCATCGCTTTAAGACGCTTTCGACTGCTCAGTTCGAAGCCGAAGTCCAGCGGCTGATGACGCCTTCGATGGACCTTGAAAACAGCCGCTCCATGGACTGGTTCTTCGATCAATGGGTGCAGCAGACGGGAATCCCGGAGTACAGCCTCAGTTTCACCACACATCCCGCCAAATCCCGCTACATCATCGAAGGATCGCTCGAGCAGCACGGCGTTTCGAATATTTTCACGGAGCGTATTCCAATTTATGCGGAAGCCGCTCCGCAAAAGGACGTTTTCCTCGGAAGCGTGGTTACGACAGGGACATCGACCCGATTTCAATTCTCCGCGCGCTTCCGGCCGCTCAAGCTCCTGATCGATCCGGAACAGACCATTCTTTGTCGCACAAAATAGCTCGAAGCACGGGCTGTTCCGTGCGTTACTTCACGTCTCCACACGAAGCTCCGGCCCATTTGCTCGTGAATGTCGCATCCATCTTCATGCTGTTGGCTGCGCTTCCGTTGCTGCTGTCTGTATTCATATGGACCGTGCCTTTGACGTTCTCCGAATCGCTCGCCGTCACCATGATGTTGCTCGACACTGTCATCCCATTCCGCACGCATTCCATCTTCACTTCCATTTTGCTTGCGGTCGACGACAGCACGGTGTACGTGCATCCTTGCGGAGCCTTTTGAAACGGATTGGAGTTCTGCAATTTGTCTTTGGTCAGGCAGGATTTCGTTGTCATCGGCTTGCCGTTTTGCGCTTCAATCATCTGCTGAATTTTGGCACGCTGCTCCGGCGGCATCTGCGCCAACGCACTGTCCGGAATCGCCGGCATACCGCTCATCGTCGTCGTTACCGTTGTCTCCCAAAGTCCGAGTTTCACATTGAGCGGCGTGATACCGCTTCCGGATTGCATCGCAAACGGAAATAGAAACGCCACACCAAGGATGATTCTCGCGAGCATGCTCGCCTCCACTCAGTTTTTATTTTGTTTCACAGGGGCCTTCGGCGAAGGGAGTATATCATTCACACGGCAAAAATAGCCTAGACAGGTTTTTAGGCAGGTCTCGCCCGACGAATTTCTTTGCGGTAGTCCAGCGCATCAATCTCGACAATTCGGCACATTTCGTACAGTCTCGAACGGATTCGTTTGCCCACGCGATCCTCTAGCTTCTCCTCTTTCGCCCGGGTAATAATCTCTCCAGAGGGTAGCCGGACGGAAGACGGCTCGATCTCTTTGTCCAGAAAGTTCGTCGTCAATATTGTGACCCGGTTGTCGTTATAACGAGTGTTCAGAATATGGCCGACAGTTTCTAGCGCCCATAACGATGGTTTGGAAGACCCCAGATCATCCAGAAGCAGCACTTCCGTTTTCAATACAGGCTCTAGGACGCCCATTTCCGTCGAATTGCTTTCTGGATTATAGCTGTTCTGAATTTCCTTCAACAATTCGCGGTAGTCATAGAAAAGAGCACTATGCCCAAGCGCGATAATCTCCTCCAGTGCCGCAACGGCCAGGTGCGTTTTTCCAACCCCGCAAGGCCCCATCAATAACAAGCCGTGACGCTCTGTCGCAACCGGAAAATCACGCGTGAATCCCTGCACCACCACTTTCGCCTGGGCCAGGCTGCGGTTCCATGCCTCCGCAGCCGCGCCGTGCGTCTCGCGGTCATACTGATCCGTGTCGTAACTCTCAAAATTGCAATGCTGATATCGCTTCGGCAATCGCGCCCGCTCCTGCGCTCGTGACTGTTTATCGGCCAGGGTGCACTCGCAGGGCACGGCCATCCTCGGAAATCCCGCAGCCCCACGAGCCTTCGAACCATTCCCAGCGGCCACTGCAAAGGCCTTCATTCCATCCGCTTCCGCCTGCCGCGCTGCCGTTTCCGAAACGCGCTGCTCACCGGGACGAATCTCGCGGTCGCCTTCAACAATCTTCCAGCCGGTGCCTTCGCATTTTGGGCAATTCGCCTGCGCCATTTGCCAAGCATATTCGCACCCGCACTTGCGCGCAAGCTGCGCTCCTGTGCGCGTCTGTGGAAGCTGTGGATTCTTTCTGGATTTACTAAACGGAAGGAATCTATTTCTGCAATCTACTTCTCAATGCGGATCGCCTTCGGCGGCATGGCGCGCACAATCGCGTTTCGCACCGTGCGGCGTTCGTCAACTTTGAAACTCTTCGTCAATTCTCCTCGCACAAATCCTATAAACGCTTCCATCTCTTGCTGCATTTCAGACATTTTGTCACGCATGTTCAAAATGATTTCGATTCCCGCCAGATTCACGCCCATGTCCCGCGTCAGCGTCAGAATCACTTCCAGTCGCTCCAAATCCTGATCCGTATAAAGCCGCGTGTTGCCCTGCGAACGCGACGGCTTGAGCAGCCCTGCGCGCTCATAAAGCCTCAGCGTCTGCGGATGCAGCTTGTACAGCTCAGCCACCGCGCTGATCATGTATCCAGCTCTCGCCTTTTTTCGCGGACGAGCCATGACGGAACTCCTATAACGCCGCGCGGGAGAAAATTTCCTTGCGCGGGTCCTCCGGCGAAAACTTCGTCAAATCGCGCAGCAGTTGCCGGACGC
>JASHRN010000251.1 GCA_030037335.1 Candidatus Acidiferrales bacterium
CGCGAACACTAGTTTCATGCCGACGGCACCGTCATTTTTCTTCCCTATCCTCAATGTCCCCGGAAAGCTTTGAGGAGCCATTCCGGGATAACAGTGGCATGCGCTTTGAAACAGAACGAAAGATTTCGTGAGCGAGCATCTTGCCCGGATCTTGATCGTCTATTTTCTCCCACTTCGCAGTTTCGTTGAGCCACACAACACCAAGAACGCCAGTCAGGAGGGTACCTAGGACTATTATTAGCAACCGAGGTGGAAATGATTTCTTCTCCGGGATTTCGGCGGCATCGAGAACCTTGACACTGGGGGTTTCTTTCACTTCCTCTACTTTTGCAAGCTCATATTCCTGCGTAAGCGATTCAAAGACCGTCTCCTGAACTTTCATCTGACGGTACAAATCCGCGTACGTGACCCCCAAGATCGGGAGTTGCCGGATCGGCGGGTAAAGCAAGCTGCTGTCCGGCGCGCCCTGGTTGTCGCTGTCCGGCGATGCAGCGCCACCTATGTTGTGTAGTTGTCGACGAATTTCGTCGATGCGCGCCTGTGTTTCACGAACGCGGACGTTGTTATCTGTAAAGATCTGACGTAAACCCTCTAATTCTGTTTGCGCAGCAATTAGCTGACCTTCGAGGTTAGCTCCAGCCTCAATCATGGCTTTGCCTTGTTCCTGAATATCAATAGTGGTGTTCTTGCTCGCGAATTGGCTGAACTGCTTTTCATCCGACTCAAGATTCTTTTCGACTTGATTCAATCTTCCCTCTAGGAACACCCGTTCGCGGTGAGCGGATGAAGTATTCAGATCTGCCATCGTCCTGTTCAGCTCTGCAACATATTCCTGGGCCATGGCGGCTGCTCTTTGTGGACTTCGGTCGGTAACCTCGATCGACAATATCCCGCTTTTCCTATCGATTGATAGGTTTGTACGGTCGGCAAGCTTCTTACGAGCATCTTCCCACCGCTTATATCCGTATCGTTTCCGCAGGTCGAACTTCGACACCAAGTCGTCCTGAACTGTTCGGCTGCTAAGAACACCGACAAAGAGGTCGCCTGTGGTCTTCGATCCGAGAAGTCCCTCCCCAAGTTCTCCCAATCCTCCCAAACTTGTCAGTGAACTACCGGAGGTTTTTCCCGCCAGTCCGGCAAGCATCGCTAGTCCCGAACCCGAATTCTGGTCAGGCGGCATCAAACGCGTTGTAGACGTATATTTGGACGGAATCAGGAATGCAATTATGGTTGTGATGACTAGGCTCGCGCCCAAAACTCGGAGAAGAAAACCCCTTCGATCCCAGACCAAACGTACGTTCGCTATTCTCTGCTCTCGTCGCTCCCGGTCACTCTCGCTTTGCGTTACCGGAAGAAGAGCTTCCGCGAGGATCAATTCCTCTTCATGGGCGCGTTCCGATTTGTCGAGCTCTCTCGCCATTATTCGTTGATGTGTTTGTTTATCAGAGACTGTTCTACATTACTGCCCTGCGATTCAGTCGATGTGTCCTCTTGCGTATGCCGCCATTTCGGCCAGTATGTCACTTGGATCGAGGCCGTTACGTCCGTTTGCCTGGTTGCAGCCAGCACAGGAAAGTCCCACTCCTCATATTGGAATGCCGGAGAGATCTGCAACTGCGAGCCAATCCATAAACTGGCATTCACGCCACCGTCCGTCAATGTGCCGCCGAAAGGAACAAACTGCTGGCTCACCTTCTGGTGCCGGAAATTGAATTGAAGAGTATTTTTCGGCGTGAACCAATACGTGCTCCACGCTTCTGCACCCTGACCTTGCCGGCCGATCCAACTGCCCATCAACTTGCCCGCGTTTGTGTATCCGTCGGGGTAGGAAGAGCCAATGTAGAAAAATCCGTGTGAAACGGTTCCTCCTATTGGAGGATCACTGTAAATTCCTTCCGCACGAAAATCCAACTTAGAAATGCCGGGAACTGCGGGAACATAAATCCCCGCGGTCCACGCAGCCTTGTCCCAAGTGCCAAGCAATGGTGAAGGCTCATCTTGATTGAAACCGTCGGCGTAAAGAGTCAGCCGGTTCCGTATCCTTGGCACTCGATAGGTGAGATCCACTTCGGAGTGGCCGTTGCCGAAGTAGCCAGGTGTTCCTGGTAAGCCGCCCCCGAAATACTTGTCGGGAGCAAGCGCCTCCAGAAACTTCTCAGTGGTGAAAGGATCGCCCGGCCCACCTGTAAGCGTCACCTCTCCGAAGCCGAGTTCCAAATTCCTTGTCGGTTTGAAGCTAATCTTTTCTCCATAAACAAACGGCTGAGGATTAAGTTGCTCAGAAAAATTCCCCGTCACCTGATTCCCGATCAAAATGAAATGCTGCCCAGTGACTTGCCCCAGGAAAAAATCCGCGCGAATAGGGCCCAGCAAGCCAAACACACTCGGGAGCCGGAAAGGCGAAACACGATTGATCTGCAGCATGTCAATGGGCGCGGCATTATCGCTGAAGTCCATCGGGCCGCTCTCGTCCGGTCCCCACCATTGCGACTGCGGGCCAAATGTGACCTGCCAATTGCGAAAATTCATTCCTACGTAAGAATCAAGCAGCTGAAATTGGTCTACAGCCGCGACCGGTGTGTCCGGAGGTGTAACCGGCAGGCGGTCCTCAGCAGCAATCGTCGGTCCAACATCAGCGGCCGGAGCTGGCGCGCTCGGCGCATGCTGGTATTCGCCGCGAAAATATCCGACGAATGGGCCATCACTTCCCCACGCGGACGCCCCAGTGACATTGTTCGCACCTTCTTCATACGGACGTCCAAAATCATCCACGATTGTCTGCCCGAAATCATATCCGTCCGTTAGGGGTTCGCCCGAAATTCCAGTCACGCGCGTGTACACTGATTCCACCTGGGCGGTTGCATTATTACCGCCGCCGAGCAGCGCAATTTCTCGAGAGAATTCGTTCTGCAATTCGCTATCAAGCCTGGATGCTTCGCTTCCCGCCCTTGGTTGGTCGCCAACGTTCTCATTGGCCTCTTCCACGAGCCGTGCGCATTCCATTCGTGTCCACGGCCGCATACCTTCAAAGTCGCTCTTTATGTAACCCAGGGCCGCGAGTCGAAGTAGCGCCGGATAGACCCAGCTATCGAGCGGCACGTACGGCGAGCCCATGTATTTGGCTTGCCAGTGCCCGGGTCTCTCGGGCCGAACACCCAGTGGACTCCATCCGCCGCCGGGCAGGCCCGGATCGTGGTGGTCGCGGTAAACGTATTGTCCCACTAGCCATCCAATGGCGCTGCCCACCAGCGCGTCCGAAGGAAAATGTTCTTTGGAAGTAACTCGCGATGCGCTGATCGCTGTCGCAAGCCCATAAGCTGCAAGATTCGGCAAAAATCCCGGATATTCATGCGCGACCACACTGGCGATCGACCATGCGGCGGTCGAGTTTACCGACGGGAACGAATTTCCTCCCTGCCAGAATCTTCCGCGCGCGTTATCGAGCAGCGGTCGCTCACGTCCCGTCATGTACTTCAATAGTTCCGCAGCGACTACGCTGTCCACCGCCGCTTCGCCACTCAGAAATCCGGTCTCGCGCTGATGTTCGTTGTGAGTCACGAGACCAAGAAAATAGGCGCCGCCTGCCGCTCCGGCCATTGCTCCGAGGCCATAATTCGAGAACGTTCGGTAATGGCTCAGCGTGTTCGGATCGCTGTTTAGATTCCGGCTCACGTCTGTGTCCGTTGCGAAAAGACCCGCTGCAAATCCGCCCAGCGGAACAAGCCAGGTCGCGTCAGGAAGGCGAATATGAGCAGGACTGGTCCACATTGCCTTTTCGTCAAGCAAAAAGTGCTTCGGCGCTGTGCGAAATGTGTTCACGTGCTGATCGCTGTCCGCCGCTGCGAAGCTTGAGCTTTCCGTGCCGCTCGCCAGCTCTTGCAAGCTCTTTTGTTTGGTCGGCCCTGTCGTCGCTGTGCTCGTCGCGGAAGTCTTTGACGCTGAAGCATCGTCAGACTGTCCCGCCGCTCTCATCGCCACGCTCGCAATTAAAATCGCTGTCATCGCCCCTGTAAGCCCCAAGCGTTTAGTCAGCAACAGAAGGCCTCAATACTTCGCTGCAAGAATTGAGCTCGTTGTCACTCCACTCAGCACTTGTATAACCTGGAAAAACGACTGCCAATTTTTTGGTCCGCCCAGCGCTTTTTCGGGCACTACAACGGTATCGCCCGGTTGCAGAGTCTGATCCAAACCCCCGCCTGAAAACAACGTTCCCCCGTGACCTCCAATTACAGTTCCGTCTGCTCGGACGACAAAGATGGCCTTCCTGTTTGCCAGATTAGTGGGTCCGCCGGATTGATTCAGATACCATTTCGCGCTCTTACCCGGCCTATAAGTGACAGCCGTCGGGTCGTACACTTGCCCTTGGACCATCACTTGGCTCGGGCGTTTCGGGATGATTAGAGTATCCCCATTGCGCACCTCAATGTCGCGCGTTGTATTTGCCCATTGCCGAATGTTTGAGGAAATCTGAATCGTCATGCGGCCCAAAGGCGGGTTGTCCGCCAGGTCTTCCATCGCCGACTGCCATTGCTCGTAGTTTGTTTCCTGCGCGAGCTTTTGTGTCGGATCGCTTGACGGTTGAGCTGTCAACTGCGCCTCCATGCCCTTAACCCGCTCGTATAACTCTTGTTGCGATTTATTTTCCAAGTCACGCACGGATGCCCGTTCCAACAGAGCTCCATAAGGATACGCATCGGGCATGAATCCCCCTGCTCGCACCAGAATTGAGCTCAATTTCTCGCCAGGCTTGATACCGTAGGTCCCTGGATGCAGCACCTCTCCACGAACGCTTATTGACGCGCCCAAATCCTCCCAGCCAGCCAACTGCCGAATTGTGAGGACGTCGCCGTTAGAGAGCGGTGGACCTCCGCTCGATGCCATTGCGGCGCTCAGATTCACCTCGTCGCTTTTGCCCATAACGCGTTTTTGTCCGTTCCACGCGTAATGCGTAAGGTCTGCCGTTTGCAGGTCGGCGCCCGGCTGTAATCCACCCGCAGCATGTATCAAATCCGCGACGGTCATGTTTGAGGTCAGCGGATACCGTCCCGGACGCGCCACTTCGCCCTTGATGTATATAGAAGCAGGATTCACGTCCTCAGGATTGCGATGGACCAGCACGCGATCACGCGAATCGAGGACGATGTTCTCAGCCGGATCGCCGGCGAGAGCCTTCTCAAGATCCACGCTGAAAATTTCGGACTTCCCATCTGGCAAATAACGGAACACCTGCGCATCCTGGATTTCCGCATCCGGCGCAAGTCCGCCAGCAAGGTGGATTGCATCGCTCAGATGGATTTGCCCTGAGGTGGTATACGTCCCCGGAGCTCGTACGTCTCCGCCCACTGAGACGGTCGGCGGATTCTCAAAATCGAAACGCCCGAAAATTTGCACAGTGTCGAGCGGTTGAAGAATCGGAGCCGTCGCGGGGTGCGCCAGCGCATCCGCCAAATTGAAACTCTCCACAGTCGGATGGTAATCTGGCGCATTCAGGTGGATGATCTCGCCGTATTGACCCGCCGGCTCTGGCAGCAGGTCTTTATAAGAGGACACCAGGTCTGTCACACGCATGCCGTCGTGGTAGGAGTATTTTCCGGGTCGGAGAACATGCCCTTCCAAGTAAACTGCATTCTGATCATACGGGGCGATCGGAAAGATTCGTATGCTGTCCCCATCCTGAACCTGAAACGAATTGAGTTGCTGAGTTGCCTGGGCAGCATCGTCATTTTGGGGAATATCCAAGCTCAGCATCGTCTTTTTCTCGTGCGCAACTACGCGCTGAACTTCGATGTGTCGCAGTGTCGCTGTTGGCAGCAATCCTCCAGCGAGTGTCAGAACATCGCTCAGCGATTTCTCGCCGCGTAATTCGTAAATTGCCGGTCGTCTTACCATTCCCTCGACGGTCACTTCGGGACCGATCGGCGGCACCTGAATCGTGTCTCCATTCTCCAATGGCAGGATGTCGTTCTTTACTCCGCGAAGCAGCAAATCATAAACGTCCACGCTTTGGATTAACTGGTTCCCTCGAAAGTGATTGAGTGTCCGAAGCGATCCCTGCGCCGTCGGGCCGTCCGCTGCGAACAGTGCATTTAGAGGTGTGGATAGCGAGCTGATGTCGTAAGCTCCCGGATGGTCCACGTCACCGACGACATAAACTCGGACGGTTCGTAGCCGGGCGAGAGAGACATCCGCGGAAACGTCGCGAAATTGTGTCCGAAGCGTCCGCTGGACTGTTTGCTGTACGTCGGCCAGCGACTTACCCGCGACCAGCACTGGCGCAGATTCCGGAAGGCTAAGATGCCCTTCACGATCCACCACTCCGTAGATTCGCCGCGACACTCCGCCCCAAAGATCGATCGCCAAAGCGTCGCCGGGTCCCACCACGTAATTTGGGCCGACCGGGATATCCATCGGGATCATATCCAAGTCGCGGGTGCCGTTTTGAAACACCTCCATCCCAAAACGCTGCGGCGCCGCAGGTTGAGGCGCAGACTGCAAGTACATGTCAAACAGCGAGGGTATTTCCAAGTAGGGATTGTTTTCTCGAACCATGCTGGGGCTTGATACCGCGGGACGCAGCATATTTCGGCCGAACGGCTGCGAAAGATTATAAAGATCCCGCTGGCTGTAGAGGTCCGTTTCACTCGTGGACGCCATTAATCCCGCCTCTCCTGAGAAGGCCCCGCCGTTCCCAAGCGCAGCTGCTTCCAATGGATTCGTTCCCGCCGTTGAGCCGAGTCCGAACATGCTCGAAGCGCCACCGACTTCTCCCGACTGCTGTTCGCCGAAAGAATATGGACTTTGTGAAAACATTCCCCCGAGCCCACCTGAGGCTGTCTCAAGCGATGATGTTTGGCTCGTCTCTTCCCCGAGTCCTCCAGACAAACCAGGCGTCATCGTCAGCGGATTTTCAAACTGCAGGTCCGAACCGAGCGGAGCTTGTGGACGCTGGATGAGCTGAGTCTGCTCCAGCCTTTGCGCCGGCTGTATTGGGAAGAGAGGACCACCTGGGGCATTCGGTTGCAAAATTCTTTGCAACTCATCCTGCTGACTCGGAAACCCCGAATTCTGCATCTGTCCACCGTTTGGAATCGCACCTTGAATACTCTGCGTCTTCGGACAATCCAGTCCAATTCCCTCCTCGCAGTAGCGCTGTTCCTCGAGCTTTTGTTCTTCCGCCAGTTCTTCCTGGTGCTCCTTCGACCGCGCCTCTTCTTCCTCTTGCACAATCCACTTTGTGCGTTGCTCTAACAAGAGTTCTTGCTGCTTTGCCTGCGGCGATGCTGGGTTCACTTGCGGCAGCAAATAGCCATACTTTTGCAGCAGCGCTGTAGCTACCGATCGAAACTGAACGTCGTTTTCCAGTCGATCGTAGATCGCCTGATCGGTCAGATCCGAATCACTCACGAGTTGCCCGTGATCGGTGGCATCTTTCGCTACCCACTCCTTTAGCTCGACCATCAAGCCTGCGTCTAAGACAAGGACCTTCTTAATTTCAGCAGCTGATGCCGCCACGCGAGAGTAGTTCTGCCGCGCTAACTCAGAGGGCGGCAATACTGGCTTCGACTGTGTGGTTTGACAGAAAGCTATAGGAGCTGCGAGTGACAATCCAAATAGAAGGATTATTGCTCTTGGAACTTGCCTGAAACTATCTGCCGCAGCAAACTGAGATATCCCTCTCCGCATCATTGAATTCTCCCCGCCGTCTCTGCCGTCTTGCGCAGCGCTCCCAATACACCCTCTTCCGATGCCTCGATCTGATGCGATTTGATCTCGAGTGATGTCCAGTAGAAAACTGTGGTGTTCCGTTCTGGAGCAATCGCGATGACCTTCAGGTTCGGATGCTGCTG
>JASHRN010000252.1 GCA_030037335.1 Candidatus Acidiferrales bacterium
CGGAAAGAAAAGCGGCCCTTCCCCTGAGAATGATCATGACCACGAAAGCATTAAAGCTATCGCAGCTTGAGCAGTTTCGGCGTTTGACGACGTGCCTGGTCGCGAGCGCCATTGAGACCTTTCACGAACGGCTGCCCAACACTGGATTTGCCGATTCGACCATTCGCTGCATTTTTAAGGATCGGCCGTCAATGATCGGCTATGCGGCGACGGCGCGGATTCGCACCGCCATGCCGCCCATGGAGCCGAACCAGTCCTTCGATTATTACGATCGCATGGATTGGTGGAAAAATATTCTGACGATTCCTGCGCCGCGTGTGGTTGTCATCGAAGATGTGGACAGTCCGCCCGGCGTTGGTGCCTTCATCGGTGAGGTCCACGCGAATATTCTTCTGTCATTGGGCTGCGTGGGAGTGGTCACCAACGGCGCCGTCCGAGATCTTCCTGATATACGTACGACAGAATTCCAGATGTTTTCCGGAAATGTTTCCGTTTCGCATGCCTATGCTCATCTCTTCGATTATGGCGGCGAAGTGGAAGTTGGCGGCTTGAAGGTTCGCCCGGGCGACCTGATTCACGGGGACTGCCACGGCGTTCAGACCGTCCCGTTGGAAATTGCCGACAGAGTTCCCGACGTGGCGCGTCAGATTCGGCAGCGCAGACAAAATCTGATCGGTTTGCGCCGCTCGGCCGCTTTTTCTCTCGAACATCTTCGCCAGGCAATCCAGGACACGTCGTTAGTTTCTTCGCCTTCAAAACCAAATCTCGAGGAGCCCAGGAAGTGACAGGGGGTCAACCCATGAGAACGATACTGCATTTGCAGGCAAGGTCCCTGCTGTTGCTCGTGCTCGGATGTGCGCTGCTGGCGGGCTGCGCAAGTCAGACCACCCCGAGCGAGGTCAATGCGGCCAGCGTGCCGCCCGTCGCCGTGGTTCCGGTTACGCGGCGCGACATCTCCACTACGCTGCAGATCGCTTCTGAGTTTCAGCCCCTTCAGGAGATCGATATCTACGCCAAAGTCTCCGGCTACATCAAGAAGCTCTACGTCGACTGGGGCACGCACGTCCAACAGGGCCAATTGATGGCTGTTCTCGAGATACCCGAACTCGAGCAGCAAATCGATCACGACCAAGCGGCATTGGCGGAGGCCGAACAGGACCTGCATCGTGCGCAGTCCGCCTATTCCGTCGCTCACATTACATACCAGCGTCTCGTCGGCGTGCAAAAGAGCCGCCCCGACCTGATTTCCCAGCAGGATATTGACGTCGCGCAGGGCAAGGACCTTGAGGCCAGCGATGGAGTTTCGGCGGCCCAACAGGCGCTCCTCGCAGCAAAGGATTCTCTCGACAAAGACAAGACGCTGTACGCGTATGCGCACATGACCGCGCCTTTCGACGGCATTGTCACGCGGATGTACGCGTACACAGGTGCGCTGCTTCCTGCCGGAACCTCCTCGAACATTGGAAACTCTGCCCTGTGCCATCTGTCGCAAAACGATGTTTTGAGGCTGGTGATTCCCGTGCCGGAGCGTGCCGTTCCCGACATCCATATTGGCGAGACGGTCCAAGTCACGGTTTCCGCGCTCAACCGCAATTTTGACGGGAAGATCGTTCGCACCGCCGACCAAATCGACCTTGCTACACGCACCATGCATACCGAAGTGCAGGTTCAAAATCTGAAATATCAAGTCGTTCCCGGAATGTACGCGATGGTCACGATACCGCTGCAAACGGCGAACAATGTTCTGACCGTACCGGTGCAGACGGTTCAACCGTCCTCTACCCAAGGGCAGGGAACTGTGCTGGTCGTCGACGCGAGCAATCATATCCAGCGGCGAGACGTCACTACGGGGCTGCAGAATGCCACATCGATCGAGATTGTTTCCGGCTTGAATGCGAACGACCGCGTCGTCTTTGGTGAACAAGCCCAATACAGGCAGGGCGAACTGGTGTCGCCAACCGTTGTGAAGGTTCAAACGGAATAGGAGATTTATGTCATCGTTTTCGCTACGTCATCCTTACTTCATTGTGGTTGTTTGCCTCTTTGCCTGCGTTTTGGGAATCACCGCCTGGAACCAAATGCCCGTGGACATGTTCCCACCGATCAATCTGCCGATGGTGGAAGTCGCCACTTTCTATAGCGGCATGCCCCCTCAACAGATCGAAGCGGACATCACCGACACCTTTGAACGCTTCTTCACTCTCGGCGCGGGCATCGACCACATGGAATCGCGGTCATTGTCCGGAGTTAGCCTCATCAAGGTTTATTTCCAGGGCGGCACTGATGCCAATGCAGACGTGACGGAGATTTCCAATCTGGCGATGGCGGATTTGCGCCGCCTTCCCGAAGGCACGTTGCCTCCTGTCGTGATGCAGATGGATCCCTCCGGCCTGCCTGTTTGCCTGCTCACGGTCGACGGTAAGGGCCTGTCCGAGACGCAGTTGCACGACTATCTGCAATTCGAGATTCGCGACCAAATCGCCGGCGTGCCGGGCGCAACCGTTCCTCCGCCGTACGGCGGGAAATATCGCCAGATCATGGTGTACGTGGATCCTCTCAAATTGCAGGCGAATCAGCTCAGTCCCATGGACGTGGTGCGCGCGATCAACAGCTCGAACCTCATTCTTCCTGCCGGCGACGTCCGCATTGGTCCTCTCGACTACGATCTGTACACCAACGCTCAAGTCGCGAATGCTCAGGCGCTGAATCGCTTGCCGCTTAAGACCGAGGGCGAAAAGTCCGTTTTCGTCTCCGACGTCGGCAAGGCGGTTGATTCTGCGGCACTGCAATACAACATCGTCCGCGTGAATGGCCAGCGCTCGGTATACGTTCCCGTACAAAAGCAGGGTGGAAACAGCAACACCATCGCGGTGGTCAATGGAATCAAGCGCGAGATCAAGAACCTCCGAGATATTCCCGCACAAATGAAGGCCCATGTGGTCTTCGACCAATCCGTCTTCGTCAAGCAAGCCATTTCAACTGTGGAGCGGGAAGGTGGAACAGGTCTGTTGCTTACGGCCTTGATGATTCTGATTTTTCTCGGCAGCCCGCGCGCAACGGTCGCCGTGTTTCTCTCGATTCCCATATCCGTGCTCGCAACCTTCTTTTTCCTTCACATCGGCAACGAGACCATCAACAGCATGGTGCTCGGCGGTCTCGCTTTGGCGTTTTCCAGGTTGATCGACAACTCCGTCATTGTGCTCGAAAATATCTACCGTCACTTGGAACTGGGCGAATTGCCCATGGTGGCGTCTGAGAATGGCGCGAATGAAGTCGGGCTAGCCGTTTTAGCCATCACCATTGCGACTGTCGTCGTGTTTTTCCCTGTGACACTGCTATACGGCGTCAGCAAATTTCTCTTTATGGCGCTCGCTCTGAGCGTTGTGCTCGCGCTTTTCGCATCCTACTTCGTCGCTGTTTCTGTCGTGCCGCTCTACTGCGCGCATCTCTTAAAGGGAATCTCTCACCACGGCGCCGCCCCTGCCGGCGCCACTGGTGAAACCGGAGAAAAGTCCGGCGAGGCCGAGAGCAAGAAACGCAAGTCGTGGGGCGCCAGATTCAACGCTGCCTTCAACCAAAAGTTCGAGGGAATGTTAGGGCATTACGACCATGGCGTGAAAAAAGCTCTCGATCATCCCTGGATTGTCGTTTTCGGATTTCTCGGGATTTTTATATTGAGCTTCGGTCTCTATCCGATGGTGGGGGTCGCGTTTTTCCCGCGCACGGACGCTGGCCAGTTCACTATCAATGTGAAAGCCCCGACGGGAACGCGCCTGGGCGTCACCGAAGATTACATTAAGCAAGTCGAGGATATCGTCCGCCAGGTCGTTCATCCGTCGGATTTGCAGACGATTGTCTCCAATATCGGCGTCAATCCTGATCTATCCGCCCTCAGCACGCCCAACGCCGCCATGCACACGGCCTTCGTCGAAGTGGGTTTGAAAGAAGATCACAAGGTCAGCAGCTTCACCTACATGGATGAAGTCCGTCAAAGGGTCACCGACGAACTGCCTCAGTTGCGCACATACTTCCGATCAGGCGGGCTTGTGGCCGCAGTTCTCAATCAAGGCATGCCCGCGCCGATTGACGTTCAGGTCAGCGGCATGGATTTGCACGCCGCCGACCGCATTGCCCTCGATCTTGAGAGGGAGTTCCGAGGCCTCAAGGGCATTTCCGATGTTTATATTCCGCAGGACATGGATTATCCGGCGCTGCTCATGACCGTAAATCGCGATCGGGCCAGTGAGCTTGGCTTGAGCCCCAAAGAAGTTGTCGACAACGTCATCACCTCGCTCACTTCAAACGCCATGATCGCGCCCAGCTATTGGGTCGACCCTAAGACCGGAAACAATTACTTCGTCACTGTGCAATACCCCAACAACGAAGTACATACCATTGAAGACTTGAAGACCATGCCGCTGCACGCTCCTGCTTTGAAGCTCCCAACTTATCTCGACCAGGTCGCCAGCATCAGTCCGATTCTCACTCCCACTGAGGTCGATCACTATCAACTGGAGCGCACCATTGATGTGTACGTTGCCCCGAGCACCGAGGATCTCGGCAGGCCGGCCAAGGAAGTTCAGAAAATCGTCGCCGCGACCGAGGTCCCGCCGAACATTCGCATCAACATCCGCGGCCTGATCAATACCATGGACGCATCCTTCCGCAGCTTTGGGATGGGCCTGATTCTTTCGATTCTGCTCGTGTTCCTCGTGCTGGTCGCGCAGTTTTCGTCTTGGGTGGATCCATTCCTCATTGTTCTCGCCATTCCCACGGGCCTCGTCGGCGTCATGCTCACGCTGGCGTTCACGTCCACCACGCTGAACATTCAGTCGCTCATGGGCATCGTCATGCTCACCGGCATGGTCGTTTCCAACAGCATTTTGATCGTCGACTTCGCCAACCGCCTCCGCCAGGAGGGCCGCAGCGTCCGCGAAGCCGTCGCGCATTCCTGCCGCATCCGGCTGCGCCCCATCTTGATGACGTCTCTCGCCACGATTGTTGGACTGTTACCGATGGCGTTCAAGCTCGAACCGGGGAGTGAGGCCTACGCGCCTCTCGCCAGCGTCATTATCGGCGGCCTTATTGTTTCCGTCGTGCTGACCGTTTTCGTTGTCCCGGCCGCTTATCTTCTCGTTTATTCAAATAGGCCTGCCGTGCAGGCGCCTCTGCCTGCCGCTCCTAAGCAGGCCCACTAATCATTTTTATGGAGGACCATCGCATGATCCGCAATCGTTTGCTTCCTCTTTTGCTCTGTGCCATCGCTGCATGTACGGCGTTGCCTGTTTTTGCCCAGGCCAAGCCGCCGCAAAGCGCTCCTCCGCAATCCCTCACGCTGGAGCAAGCCGACGCTATCGCCCTGCGAAACCGTCCGCGTCTGCGCGCCTCGATATACGCCGCGCAGGCCGCCGGGCAAGTCACGCGCGAGACGCGTGCCGCCTATTTCCCCACGGTTCAGGGCGCCGCCACTGGCGCCCTTGCGGATAGCGAGAGCCACGTCGCCGCGGGCGACCTGAACAACCCCAGCGTTTACAACCGCTATTCCAACGGCTTCACCATCAATCAATTGATCACCGATTTCGGCCGCACTGAAAACTTAACTAAATCCGCCCGCCTCGGTGCACAGGCGCAGCAGCAAGATACCAATGCCACTCGTGCCGATACCCTCCTCGACGTCGACGAAGCCTACTATCGCGTTCTGCAATCCCAGGCTGTCCTTCGCGTCGCAGAGGAGGCCGTAAAGGAACGCCAGGTCGTCGTCGATCAAGTGAACGTTCTCGCCAAAAACCAACTGAAGTCCGGCCTTGATGTCAGCTTTGCCAACGTCAATCTCGATCAAGCCCAGCTCTTGCTGACTCAGGCGCAAAACAACGTTCAGGCTGCCTACGCGAATCTCGCCCTCGCTCTGGGCTACACTACGGTGCAGAGTTTTCAGTTAACGGACACGCCGCTGCCGGCTGCTCCTGCGCCCGATCTTTCGCAGTTCGTCGCCGAAGCTATCCAGCAGCGTCCTGAAATCGCCGCTGGCAGACTCCAGAGCGATTCCGCCCGTGCATTCGAACGCGCTGAACGCGATCTTTGGATGCCCTCGCTCAGCGTTGTTGGCGCCGCCGGCCTTACTCCCGCTTACGAAGCGCCGCTCGTCGACCGTTACGCCGCTGCGGGATTCAATCTCAGCATTCCCATCTTCAATGGCGGCCTTTTCTCCGCGCGTCATGCGGAAGCCCATCTGCAAACCGAGCAGACCGATCAGAATCTTCGTGAGCTTGAGGACCAAATCGCCCGCGATGTCCGCGTCGCGTGGCTCGACGCAAACACAGCCTATCAGCAGCTATCCGTGGACCAACACTTGCAGCAGGAAGCCGCCCTTTCGCTTGACCTGGCGCAGTCTCGTTATAAGCTCGGCCTCAGCTCCATCGTCGAACTCAGCCAGGCGCAGCTAAACGAAACGCAGGCGGAAATCGACGAAGCCAGCGCAAAATATCAGTGCCAGATCACAATGGATCAGCTCAATTTTCAGCTCGGCAATTTGCGCTAGTGCGCCGGTAGCTCGAGTTGAATAGAGCGCGCGCCTTCTGAGCACATCGTCAAATCCCGCGACCTGCCGTGCTATCATCGAGCGACGACCCCGTAGCTCAATCGGATAGAGCGCCGTCCTTCTAAGTCGGAGGTTCCCGGTTCGATTCCGGGCGGGGTCGCCACTTCAAACACGAATGCGGGCCTGCACCGTGACAACACAAATGGAAACCATCGCTTCATTGATTGACCACACGATTCTGAAACCAGAGACCATGGCCGCGCAGGTCCGCCAACTTTGCGAGGAAGTGCTGCGATACAAGTTCGCCTCGGCATGCGTGAATCCGGTTTTTGTGCCGCTGGTGGCGGAGATGCTGCGCGGATCGTCGGTGAAGGTCTGCTCAGTGGCCGGCTTTCCGCTGGGTGCCACAACCACTGACGCGAAAGCTTTTGAAGCGCAGGAAGCGATACAGCACGGTGCGCAGGAAATCGATATGGTGATGAACGTTGGCGCGCTGAAATCCCGCGACGAAAGTCTGGTCGAGGAAGACATTCGCCGCGTCGCGGACGCCTGCCATCGCGGCAACGCCATTTGCAAAGTGATTCTGGAAAATTGCCTGCTGAGCGACGAAGAAAAAGTTCGCGCGTGCAAAATTGCGGTAAATGCTGGTGCTGATTACGTGAAAACGTCCACAGGATTCAATACCGGCGGCGCAACCGTGGAAGATGTTGCGCTGATGCGGGCAACTGTAGGTCCAAAAATCGGCGTGAAAGCCTCGGGCGGCATTCGCACCCTTGAAGACTTGAAAAAAATGCTTGCCGCCGGCGCCACGCGTATCGGCACCAGCTCCGGCGTGAAAATCATGCAGCAGGCAGACGCGGCGAAGGCCTAATTCGTTTTTACAGTGGAATCATGCGCGAGAAGCATTTCGCACCTCGCGTTCATCTTGATAGGTAGCTGTTGGCGCTTCTTTTCCTGCGGTGTGGAGGGCTGGCAT
>JASHRN010000253.1 GCA_030037335.1 Candidatus Acidiferrales bacterium
CAGAGTTTCGCGTTTCTTAACGAAGTTCTGCGGCGCTTAAGGAGGGGAAAGCCCAAATGCCTGCTGGAAAGAATCGCCCGAAAAATCGACCCCAGAATCGATGGGTCAGCAAGGTCAAAACAGATTCAACCCATCCTCCGCGCGGCCTCTTTACGAAAAATGCTCCGACCATAGCGCGAACGCTCGCTTCCAGAAAAGTTTCGCCAAAGGGCCCGCAATCCGGCATGCGCATGCTCAACTATTTCATCAATCGCGCTGGCCACGGCCTCTCTGCTTCCCGTCGCGCCGAACTCCAACGCGCAAAATCACTTCTCTCGAAGCGCATCAATCGAGACTCGCGTTCAACTTCATCGCGCAAACACAAGCGCCCCGCCCGCTAGCAAAATCCCGCCGGCGGGTGGCGCAGATTAGCTCTGCTTTTTCGGGTGCCCAACGCTCGGTTTCTGAGCGTGGGGCTTTTCAGATTTGCGCGAGCATTCTCATCGTTGAACTCCATCACCTCAGTTCAGCAGCCCCTCCGCCCGCATCAACTCCGCATTCAGCACCGCCGCGCCCGCCGCCCCTCGAATCGTGTTATGCCCCAGCAACACGAATTTGTGCCCCATCACGGGACATTCACGCAGTCGCCCCACTTGCACCGCCATTCCTCCGAATCGCTCCACATCAATCCTTGGCTGCGGCCGGTCCGCTCCATCCAAATAAACAATTGGTCTCACCGGCGCGCTCGGCAACTTCTTCGCCTGCGGCTTCCCGCTGAATCTCTCAAACGCCGCAAGAATTTCCTCGGTCTTAACGCCCTTGCGAAACCCCACGGACACCGCTTCCGTGTGCCCATTCACCACCGGCACTCTCGTCGCCTGCGCGCTGATTCCGATTTTCGCCGACTCAAACTCTTCGCCTCGAAATTCTCCCAAAATCTTCCGCGTCTCGTTTTCGATTTTCTCCTCCTCGCCTGCGATGAACGGAATCACATTCCCCGTCGCATCAAGCGATGAAACTCCCGGATGCCCTGCTCCCGACAGCGCCTGCAACGTCGTCACCATCACGCGCTCCGGCTCGAACTCCCGCAGCGCCGCAAGCGCCATCGCCAGGAAAATCGTCGAGCAGTTCGGATTCGCCACCATCGCGCCGCTCCATCCCTTTCGTTTTTTCTGCAGCGCCAATGCGTCCAGATGGTCCGCGTTAATTTCCGGAATCAGCAACGGAACGAGCGCATCCATCCGATAATTCCGCGCGTTGCTCAGCACAATGTGTCCGTTGGACGCGAATTCTTTCTCCACTTCTCCTGCCACGCTCGCATCAAGCGCCGAAAAAACAATCTTCGGCGCTTCATCGGGATCTGGCGTCTTCACTTCCAAGCGCGCCGCATCCCCCGGCAATGGAGCCGCGAGTCGCCACGGCAACTCTCCATATCGTTTTCCTCCCGAACGCTCGCTCGCTCCAAGCCACGCCAGCCGAAACCACGGATGCTCGGCCAGCAACGCCACGAAATGCTGGCCGACCACTCCCGTGGCTCCAAGAACTCCCACCTCGATTTTCGCTGCCGCGCTCATCCTGCGCTCACTGCGGCCGCCACGTGCCTCTCGTCTCGCGCCAGCTCGATCTGCTCCAATCCTTCGAGCAAATCCGCGACCAGGTCCTTCGCGTTCTCGCATCCCGGCGAAAGCCGAATCAGCGTGTCTGACAATCCCAGCTTCGCTCTCTCTTCTGCCGGAATCGACGCATGCGTCATTTTCGCCGGATGGCAAACAAGCGCCTTCACGCCTCCGAGGCTCTCGCCCAGCGTGAAGTATCGCCGCGAAGAAACGAAGCGCTTCACTTCCTCCGCCGTTCCTTCCAGCTCGAACGAAACCATTCCGCCGAATCCGCTCATCTGCCGCCGCGCGATTTCGTGTCCGGGATGCTCCCGCAATCCCGGGAAATACACGCGCCTCACCAGCTCATGCTTCCGCAGCGCCTCCGCGATTGCCGCCGCATTTTCCGCGTGCCGCTGCATCCTCAGCTCCAGCGTTTGCAATCCCCGCAGCGTCAGCCAGCAATCGAATGGCGAAGGCACTGGCCCCGTCGCGTTTTGCAGGAACTTCACCGGCTCGAAAATCGCCGCATCCTTCGCCAGCACTGCGCCTTGAATCACATCCGAATGCCCCGCCAGATATTTCGTCACGCTGTGCACCACCAGATCCCCGCCCAGTTCAAACGGCCGCTGGAAATACGGCGTCGCGAATGTGTTGTCCACTACCACCAGCGCGCCGCGATCGTGCGCGACTTGACTGATCGCCTCAATGTCATACACCAGCAGCCTCGGATTCGTCGGCGATTCGATCCACACCAGCCGCGTCTTCCGCGTGATCGCCGCTTCAAGCGCTCCCGTATCCGCAATATCAATTTGCCGGATTTCGATTTCCATCGGCTTGAACACGCGATTCAAAATCCGGTATGTCCCGCCGTAAGTGTCCAGCGGAATCACAATTTCATCCCCCGGCCGCAAATATGCCTGGAAAATCGCATTCTCCGCGGCCAGCCCCGACGCATACACCGCCGCGTGCTTCACTCCTTCCAACTCCGCCAGCACCGCTTCCAGCCGCGCCCTCGTTGGATTGTTCGTGCGCGAATAGTCGTATCCGCGATGCTCCCCGGGCGCTTGTTGCCCGTACGTCGAAGTCTGAAAAATCGGCGCAATCAATGCGCCCGTTCCGCTTTCTGTTTCCTGCGCTGCATGAATCGTTCGTGTTGCAAACTCCATCTTCTTTCTCCTCTCGAAAGTCTCAGTCTCCTGAGTCGTTCAGTGTTCCCGCAAATTCCGCATCATCCCTGCTGGCTAGCCTCCATTCCCACACTTCAAACGCATTCATTGACTTCCGCGATCACCTTTTCGCTCGCACCCTCCTCCTCGATCTCTTCCGTCGCTGTTACCCAACTCTCAGGGCCGTTCTCCTCCAAACTGCGCACCACAATAGGCAAGTCACATCTTTCCGCCGCTTCCAACGCCGCGCGTTGCACCAGGTCGCATCCCGCGTCCGCCATCTTCAGCGCTCGCGCGAACGAAATGCGCGCCAAATGCTGCGCGCCCGCATCAACATTGGGATCCTCCGTGAAATATCCAGGCACATCTTTGATTAGCTCACATCGCAACGCCCCAAGCCCCTCCGCCAGCAGCACCGCGGTTAAGTCCGAGCCGCCGCGGCCCAGCGTCACTACCGCTCCCGTGCTGTCCGTCGCCAAAAATCCCGGAACAATCGCCACGCAATGCGTCGCGAGCTCCTTGCGAATGCTTCGTCCGTCAAATTCCGCCGCTGCAACTCCCATCCCGCGCGCTTCAATCCGCAATCCCGTTTGCCTCACGTCCAGCGCCGCTGCGCGAATTCCGCCGGCTTGTAAATGCAACGCCAATCGCGCCACCGACTGCAATTCGCCCGTCGACCACAGCAAATCCAGCGCCACTGGACCCGGCTCATCGACGATTGCCTCCGCCTCGCGCAGCAGCGCGTCCGTCTCGCCGTTCTGCGCCGACACCACTACCACAAAGCCTTCCTCGGGATTTGCTTCCACTCTTCCGCGGATAAATCGCGCGGCTCTTCGGTAGGAAATCGGGCCATCGAAAACTGACCCGCCCAGCTTCATCACCACCACTCGGCTACATTCACTGTCACTCGCAACCACGCTCGAGCCTCCTGGCCGCACGAAAAACAGCTCGCGCTCTCCAGGTACGCTTGTCCCGCTGTGGAGAAATACCTCTCTCCACACAGTATTCGCGTGCCGCACATGCGAAAAACAAAAGCCTCAGGCCAATGTCTTTCGCCGTTGCGATTCAGTTGGGGTCAGAATCTTCAGTAGATCGGATTCGATCAGCCGAGGATCTTATCTATCCCCATCGGGCAGGAATTAGCACCTTGGTTCTCGGACCAGGTTGCTGTGGCTTCGTCGGGCCTGTCCCCTCTGCCACTCTGGATAAGCGCTGCCGTTCAGCAGCATCCCGAGTATACAAAACCGGCTTTTCATGTCAAGTTAAAATCCGGCAGTCCAACATGACACGCTGCCTTTTGGCTCAAATAACACGAGGCGAAAATGAATTCCTCACCGTTTGATCTTGTGACCGTCGGCGGAGGCATCGGCGGGTCGGCATTGGCCATATCAATGGCTCGAGAGGGCGCCCGTGTGTTGGTTCTCGAGAAAGAACGCCAATTCCGGGAGCGTGTGCGCGGAGAATCTTTAGCTCCGTGGGGCGTTGCAGAAGCAAAGACGTTAGGCATCGCCGACCTCTTGAAAAACACGTGCGCCAATCAGTTTCTTGGAATGGACATGGGATTCGGCGTACGCAACATCGTCGAAACAACGCTGCAAAGACAAGCGGGCCTTACATTTTTTCATCCGGAAATGCAGGAAGTATTGCTTACGGAAGCGGAGCGGGCAGGAGCCCAGGTGCGCCGAGGCGTCTCCGTCATAGCGGTTGAGCCCACCGCAAACAAGAGTACGGTTATAGCACGCCACACGAAAGACGAGCAAATCACAGCGCGGCTGGTGGTCGCCGCAGACGGCCGCGGTTCTGCAGCTCGCAAATGGGCGGCCTTCACAACGCAAAAAACCCCGCAACCTTTCTATTTTGCGGGCGTACTGTTGACCGGCGTAGCGAGCCCACAGGACGTCATGACCTATCTTTTCAATCCCGATCTTGCTCTGGTCGTCGGGATAGTGCCCCTGACGAAAGGTCGCTGGCGCGCCTATCTAGGTTATTACTCGGAAAACGGCCCTTTCCTTCAAGGCACTGAGAAGCTCGATGCCTTTCTCGCGCAGTCGAAAACGATGGCTCCAAGCATTGCCGACGCCTATGCCAACGTCAAAAGCGTGGGGCCGCTCGCATCATTTGAGGGAACCGAATCTTGGGTAGATCATCCCTATCGCGACGGTCTCGTATTGCTCGGCGACGCCGCCGGTACAAGCGACCCCACGTTCGGCCAAGGCATGTCGATAACTTTGCGAGACGTCCGCGTTTTGCGTGATGCTCTCTTGAGCCATTCCGATTGGGATTCGGCTGGCCATCATTTCGCTCGCGAACACGACCTTTATTTTCATACCATACACAAAGTCTGCGGCTGGCTTCGCATCCTCTTTCAGGATCCAAGGCCGGAAGCGGAGGCTCTGCGCCGACGCGCCATGCCGCTCATCGCCGAGGACTTAACCCGCGTCCCGGACCATTTGCTCAGTGGCCCAGACATGCCGGCGGATGAAACAGTACGCGAGCGGCTCTTTGGGGAGAGCTGACGCGAAAAACCCCCGGAGAGAATCGCCTTTCGAACTAATCTGCAATTAAGGCGTTCAAGTCAGCTGAACTCAGGTTCCAGCGTTGTGCGGGCCGTTCGCGCTTTTTAACTTTCGGTGTTCCAGTCGAACGGTCGCAGGTGCCAATCCGTCCCCGGGGCTACGACGCTCGCGCGGTAACCAGGCCGGGCCAAAATCTCCCGTGCGGTCCAAGTTATACCGTCGGCATCAACAAAACTTGAAACTGTGGCCCCGCCGAGCTTTGCATCGAATCCTTCTTCGTGATGCGTAAGTCCTACGCCGCGAGCTTTCAAGTATGCCTCTTTTCGAACCCAATGCCGCATGAACGCCCCGGCCTGTTCGTCGCTGGGATATTCGAGGAACGAAGCCAGTTCTGTCGGAGAAAAAAACCGCCGCGCAATCTTCTCATGGTCGCTTTGTCGCACCGTGCGCTCGATGTCGACACCGACTTCGCGGTGCTTCGTAATTGCCACCAGCCCGTAATCGCCGGAATGTGCCAAATTGAAGCGGATATCTTCATCACTACAGCCTAGCGTCAGTGTCGGCTTGCCGGCTGACCCATATGAGAACGAAACTGCCTCAGGTTCGCAATCAATGTAACGCGCAAGCAAAGTGCGGAGGAATCCGTGCGCGGCAACAAAGCGATTTTTATCCTCTGGGAAGCGTAATTGCTGCACGCGTGCTTCTTCGTCCATCGAGAGAATTCGTCTGAGCTCTGAGATTGTCTTCGTGTCGAGCCGAAGGTCCAGCAGCCAGGTGTGAACTTCGCAGGACTCTAGAACGGGTTGGTCGTCAGAGCAACGGAGCTGGTATCGACTAGACATCGGCGCGCAAAGCTCAATTGGGCTCAGTGTCCCGGGCCGGATTTATTGTCTCAGCTTTCTGCATGTATGATTTCATCTTCTTCGCCATATGTGCCGCACTCGCTTGGCGGAACATTCCCACGTGATCGCCAGGGACCTCAACGCTCTCGATCCACCCGGTCAAGAAGCTCCGCCAGCCAAAGTACGGATCTCCCGCAGATGCAATTGGCCAATCGTTGCACCGGAAGAGCAGAGTTGGGGCAGATAGAGGTTCTGGCTTGTATGCTCGCGAAGCGACATGCACAATACGGTCCAAGTTGTCGAGTTTGGGCTCGCCGGCAAGCTTACGAACCCGATGGGCGGCCCTCCACGTCATGGGAGTCATTTTCCGCTCGATGCTGTCCACCTGGAGTTTCAAGAATTCTCCCAAATTCGCAACGCCAAGTCGGCGAAACTGGTCGCGTCGAAGTTTCAACCTTATCGCCATTCGCCTCCAGCCATTGGCGATACGATCCTTGGGCGAAGGGGAGGGATTCACGGCTTCAAACAGCACAAGCAGCGCGACCTTTTCACCCCGCAGCGTCAGTTGATGGGCAATTTCGTAGGCCAGGGTGCCGTCTTGGCAATATCCGCCGAGATAGTAAGGGCCATGGGGTTGGCGCTCACGCATCGCATCGATCAGGTGTCCGGCGATCTCTTCGAGATTGTACGGTGTCTTCAATTTGTCGACCGCGTCTTTTTTCAGCGTCAGCATCACAAAAGGCCTCTCCGTGCCCAGCTCATCGACAAGAGAGTTGAACAGTACCCCTCCTCTGACGCAAAAAAACGGAGCTTTCGTTCCCTTGGGTTGAACGGTTGTCGTATGCGCGATCCTCGTGACAGAATCATTCGCGCGCACTAAGGCAGCAAATTTCTTAATGGTGGGCGCGGCAACGATCGAAGCCAAAGACAGTCTCTTTCCAAAGGTCTTTTCGACACGGACGACCAATTTTGCCGCCAGGAGCGAATTCCCGCCGAGGCTGAAGAAATTGTCGCCGCAGCCTACCGATTGGCGTGAAAAGAGTTTTTCCCACAGACGAACCAGCTCTTTTTCCACATCATCTTGCGGCGCAGCCGAGACGCAAGGAAAAGCTGCGGCTGTGGCGGCGTCAGGCATTGGCAACGAACGCCGGTCAACTTTTCCAGTGCGTCCCAACGGAATTGCATCCAACGTCACAAATTTCTCAGGGACCATGTATGGCGGCAACATGGTTTGCGCGTACTCACGCATCTCTGACGAGGATGCCTCCGAACCATTGCAGAAAACGACGTAAGCTACCAGAAACTTGCTGCTCGTTTCTTCCACGACGGTGCAGGCTGCGTCCTGCACTTTGGGATGCTGACGTAGAATCGTTTCCACTTGGCCCAGCTCGATTCGGAAGCCGCGAATCTTAACCTGATCGTCTATCCTCCCAACATAATCGATCGTTCCGTCAGGCAGAAAACGGGCGATATCTCCCGATTTGTAAAGACGGCTCTGGGGATCGTCGCTGAATGGATTGCGAATGAACCTCTCTTTGGTGAGGTCGGGCCGGTTGCGGTAACCGCGGGCTAGCCCGACGCCGCCGATGTAGAGTTCCCCCTTGATGCCTACGGGAACAGGCTGGAGATTCTGATCGAGGATATAACACTCTGTGTTCGCAATCGGCGAGCCAATCGGAATAGAAGTTGCCGACGGACTGGGCAGTTCGCGTATCTTGTGGCAGCAGGCGAACGTCGTGGCTTCCGTGGGGCCATAGCCGTTGATAAATTCGACGTTCGGCAGAAGCTCCATGGCGCGGCGTATGTGCGACACAGAGAGCGCCTCGCCGCAGGGGACAACCTGTTGCAGGCCGCTAAAGATCTGCGGCTCTTCGTCAATAATGACGTTGAACCATGCCGTGGTCGGCGTGGCGGTGGTAACACGATGCGCACGGAGCAGTTCACCAAGCTCTTTGACCGATGCCGCCCTGTTCGGATAGAGAACACATTTTGCGCCATGCAACAGCGCGCCCCATATCTCGAGGGTTGAGACGTCAAAAGTAAAGGGCGTAAACTGTAACATCGTCTTTGATCCATCGAGATCAAGATAGTCAATTCCAAATAACAACCGAACAATCGAGCGATGCTCGATTTCCACGCCCTTTGGATTACCCGTCGATCCAGAGGTGTACATCACGTAGGCAAGATTGCTCGGCCGAACCGCCACGCCGGGGTTGCCAATGTTGCCCTCAGTAGATTCCGAACCACCCACCGGAACCAGCGTTATGCCTCCGTTCGGAATGCCGGCGCCGTCTGCTCCAGATGTCACCACGAAGCGGACTCCGCAGTCACGGACGATGAAAGCAAGTTGTTTTTCAGGATACTTCGGATCCAGCGGAAGATAAGCCCCGCCCGCCTTAAGAATGCCCAGCAGGCCCACAATCATTTCCACGGAACGCTCGCAGTACATTCCGACAACAACATCCGGTGCAACCCCAAGCTTGATCAAGCGGTGAGCGAGTCGGTTGGCTCTTTCATTCAACTCCCGGTACGTCAGCCGTTGATTCTCGAAAACTACGGCGCAATGATCTGGCGTCCTTTCCGCTTGTGCTTCGAATAATTCGTGCACGCACGAGTTCTTCGGATAGTCGACGGCCGTGCGATTCCACTCATATAAAATCTGCTGTTTCTCTTCCGGTGCCATGAACTCTAGAAGCGAGATAGGCAGGTCCGGGTTAGCCAGCGCGCTCCTAAGCAAAGCATTCCAGTGAGCCATCAACCTCACGATCGTCGAATCTCGAAAGAGGTCCGGGTTATAGACCAATGGGCCGCTGACTCTCTCTCCGCGATCGTCCAGCACGATGCTCAGATCGAGCTTCGACGCCCCGTTTGAAAAATCCTCAAGCGTCAGGTCCCATTGACCCTCGACGGACGACACATTCGGTTCCAGCGCGAAAATAATTTGAAACAAGGGGTTGCGGCTTGAATCCGGCTGCAGCCGAAGCTCGCTAACGATTTGTTCAAAGGGCATCTCCTCATGATCGAGAGCGCCAAGCACTGTTTCCCGCGCCCTTCCGAGCAACGTCCGAAAAGTCGGATTGCCCGACAGGTCCACGCGCAGCGGAATCGGATTCATGAAGCAACCAAGCAGCCCTTCGGTTTCGAGGTTGCGCCGTCCAGCCGACAGCCCGCCGAGGATCACGTCAGTCTGGCCCGTATATCGGTGAAGCAGAGCTGACATTCCAGCAAACAGCGTCGTATAGAGTGAACAGCCCGCTTCCCGGCTCAGCTTCCTGAGCGGCTGAATCAGATCTGCCCCGACCGATGCATTACGCAGCACTCCGCGATACGTTTGCGCCGCTGGGCGCGGGAAATCATTTGGCCAGTCCAGGTTCGGAAGTTCCCCTTGCAGTTGTTTTTTCCAGTAACCCAGGTGCTTTGCTGATACGTGTCCGTTAGCGTGCTCCCTTTCCCAACTTGCAAAATCAGCATACTGAATACCCGGCTCGGGCAGGGGCGATGGCTTTCCTGCTGAATAGGCGCCATAAAGAGTCGCCAGTTCGGGAAGAAACACGCGATAACCGGTCACCCCATCGAAAATGATGTGATGAAACACCATAGACAGTCGGTGGTCATCGTCGCTGAAGTCATACAAAGTAGCCCGAAGCAAAGGTCCCCGGCCAAGATCGAACAGCTTGCTGGCCTCCTCTGTGGCTAGGCGGATCGCTTCTTGCTCCCGTAGGCCCTCGGGCAACATCCTTAAATCCACCCGCGGAATAGGGAACGTTTCCGGTGCTGGATGAACCACTTGGACCGGCTGGCCGTCAACAATATCGAAGGTCGTGCGCCAGATTTCATGCCTGCGTATAATCTCCCCAATAGCCCGTTCGAGAATCGCCGGATTGAGCGGCCCGCGTTTCATCACCGTCATCGTTTCGTTATAGACAGGATGATCGCCAGCCAAATTGCAGTTCACCCAAACCTGCTGTTGCGAGAAGGAAAGCGGAACGTTTTTCCCGTTAGCGCGCCGTGGGATGACCGATGGTTTTCTGCCAGCATCTGCGAACTGTCCGCGCAGATACTGCTGCAGGATTTGCTTCTTGCGCTCCGACAGCTCTGCTCGTTCCTGCATTATTGGGTGCTCCGTTCGTGAGCTGCTGGTCTGCACGAATTGCATTTTTCCACTCGAATAGGGAGAACCGTGAGGCCGCGCAACCCAAGGTTGCCTCGCCATTTCAGGGGCTCCGGTTCCAGCGTCCACACAGGGAACCGCTCCAAAAGAGACTGGAACATGACCTGTGCCTCCATCCTTGCGAGCGCTGCGCCGAAACAAAAATGCGCAGCCCAGCCGAATGCCAGGTGCCGGTTGTCGCTGCGAGTGATGTCTAAACGGTCGGGGTCGGCAAATCGCTCTGGGTCGCGGTTACCCGCTGCCATCACTGCGATCACTGCCTGACCTTTTCGAATTCGTTTGCCGCCCATCTCCATGTCGTCAGGGGCCAGGCGCGACGTGTGCTGGCTCGGGCTCTCGTATCGCAGAAATTCCTCCACCGCCGGCGGAATCAACGAGAAATCCGCTCTTAACATCGCCAGTTGCTCCGGATTACGCAGCAAAGAAAGCACGCCATTAGCAATGAGGTTCGTGGTGGTTTCCTGGCCTCCAACCATCGTCACGATTAGATTGGCGATCACTTCTTCTTCCGTCAAACTCTCGCCTTCGATTCTGGCATTCATCAACGAACTGACCAGCCCTCCGCGTGGATGCAACCGTTGCTCCCGCATCGCCGCTTGAAAGTACGAGGTCATTTCACCAAGGCTTTTCAGCACCCGCCGCACTCGGTCTGTCGCGTGCTGGTAATTGCCGAGCATCTCGCCAAAATCTTGCGACCACAGCTTCAATTGACGATAGTCCTCCACGGGAACGCCCAGCATCTCCGCGTTCACGATGCACGGCAGCGGCTCGGCCAGAGCCTTCATCAGATCTATTTTCCCGTTGGGATCGATGGTATCCAGCAGCACGTTGACCACTTCGCGTATGTGCGTGCGCAGCACTTCTACGCGTTGCGGCGTAAACGCCTGCGCTGCCAGACTTCGCACGCGCGTGTGAGCAGGCGGATCGAGAAAAAGCATCTGCTTCAGCATGATTTGCGCAATCGGATTGAGCTCGGAGAGGCCTTTCGCTGTGAGCTCCTGAGGCGAGGGCGCGGTCTGAGCGGAGAAATCGTGAAGTACTCTGACCACGTCGGCGTAGCGCGTCACGATCCAGGAATGCAGATAGGGATCCCAATGGACGGGATCTTCGCGCCGAAGCCGGTGGAACAACGGATAGGGGTCCGCCAAAATCTCTGGGTCGAGTAATTGGCAGAGGCTAAGCGAATTGTCCGAGCTCGTTGTAATGATTGAGGGCATGGGTGCTCTCATTACAATCTATTTCTTGGTTAAACTTCCTCTCTTGGTTAGACTTCCTTTCCTCGTTCCGTCAGAAACTTGAGGTGCTCTTCCGCTTCTTCTTCCGTCATGGCGTTCAGTTTTTCCACAAGGAGGTGCTCGATCTCGCTGGCCAGATCCCTCACCGTAGGATGGTCGAACAAACTTTTCAAGCTGACCTCCACGCCAAACTCATCGCGCAGCCTCGTGACCAGCTGCATTGCAAGCAACGAATGGCCCCCGAGAAAAAAGAAATTATCGTTGCACCCCACTTCCTTCAGCTCCAATAATCCCGCGAGTATTTCCGCAACCCGCTGCTCCAGCGGATTCCCAGCCTCGCATGCCTCATTTCTTAAGGTATTGCTTTCCTGTGGAACCGGGAGTGCCGTCACGTCAATCTTCCCGTTCGTGGTCAGAGGAAGCGATTCCATCGAAACAAAAGCCGAAGGAATCATGTAATCCGGCAGAAAAGAGCTCAGATGTCGCTGAAGGTCATTGGCGGTCGGAGTCGAGTTTCCTTCCAGCACAATGTACGCAACGAGGCGCGTCTCTTTTTCTTGTCCGCTTTCGCGCCCTATCACTGCGCTTGCCCGCACCGCGGGATGCTGGTTCAGCGTCGACGCAATCTCCTCCGGCTCAACGCGGAATCCTCGAATTTTTATTTGCTGGTCGATTCGCCCCAGAAAAGCAATCTGACCATCCGTAAGGAACTTCCCCAGGTCTCCGGTGCGATACATCCGCGCCTGCGCATCTTTCCTGAACGGATCCGCAATAAACCTCCCCTCCGTCAGCTCCGGCGCGTTGCGATAGCCGCGCGCCACGCTCTCTCCGCCGATGTAGATTTCGCCAGCCTCACCCGGCGCTACTTCACAAAGATGCTCATCGAGAATGTGCACTTGCGTCGATGCGATCGGTTTCCCAATCGGCGGCAGCGAATTCCCATGCCCGTTCACGCAAACATCTCCGGATGTCGAGACGACCGTACATTCCGTAAGACCGTAGTTGTTGACGAATCGGAACGATAGTTCTTTTGACGGATGCCGCTGCAAGACGCTTGCGCCCGTCAGCAGAACTCGCAGAGCAGCGTTCCTCCAGTCCATCGAGATCATCTGTTCAGCTAAAACGGTTGGCGCGAAGGCGATTGTTATTCTTTCCGAAATCATCCAGTCGCGCAGCGCTTCAGGGTTTTGCGCAACGCATTGGTTCACTATGTGCACGCTCGCGCCCCTGGCAAGGTACGGCCAAATTTCCCACACGCTCGCGTCAAATCCTATTCCCGCTAGATGGCTTGCGCGATCCACTGGACTCACTCCGAACTCATCGCAGTGCCAGTCCACCAGATTCAGTAAGTTCCTGTGTGTGACTTCCACGCCCTTTGGCCTTCCCGATGTTCCTGACGTGTAAATCACGTACGCTAGGTTTTCCGCCAGAGGTTTTCTGCTCGGCTTTTTCGCGCTCTCCGACTTTCTTTCACTCTCGTGAGAGAGACGCCCCTTACCGTCCAGAAGAATCACTGTGCTGGCCCGGGAAGAAAACGAGCACGCCAGGCTGGCTTCAGTCACCAGAACGGATGCTTGCGCGTTCTCAAGCATGAATGCCAAACGCTCAGGGGGATTTGCCGGGTCGAGTGGTAGGTATGCTGCGCCCGCTTTGAAAATGCCCAGCGCCGCAACGATCATTCCCAGTGATCTCTGCAAACACAACGCCACTACCGCTTCCCGGCCCACTCCAAGCAATACCAGGGCAGAAGCTAACTCTTCGGCACGCTCATTTAGCTGCCTATAGGTCAGACCTGACGCGCCAAAAGACACGGCCAGGGAGTCGGGCCGCATTGCTGCCTGCGATTCGAACAGGTCAACAACAGAACGCCTCTCTTCCTTCATAAGCAACGCCGCATCGTTCGTTTGCGCCACGCAAACGGTGCTATCTTGCGAATCGAACCCTGAATTCATCGAGAGCCTCTGAGACCCAAATCGCCGGGAACGCTCCTTTCTTGCCTCGCGGCGTCCCGTAGGATTTCGAGTTTGTCGGCCTATCCAAAGTACTAGGAACCGAGGCAGCAAGCTCCTGCCTCGTCTTTGGCACAACAACGCCGTACTAGCTACATAGCAACTGTTGTTCCAAGCGCCTCCATCACAACCATCCAAACTATCGACCTTATACCCTATCATTTGGAGAACTACAGGGTTTCTGGTAGCAAATCAGGAATGCCATCGAGATCCGGAGCATGCAGTTTTTTGCACATTCCCGGCAAACTCTGCTCTTTGACACACATCCACGTGTCACCCCAAACCGGCCGCTGCTTTCTGCTCCGGTCGGAATTTAAAGTCGAGTGCGCAATTCTCTTCGTTCAATTTTGCCCTGTGTTTAATGGCCGGCTTGATTTGTGCACCAGGCGGAAAATGCTGTAACATTAGCGCTGCCCGACCGATTGATTTCGCTTTCGCTAGGCCCGTAGCTCAGTTGGTTAGAGCGCTACCTTGACACGGTAGAGGTCTGCGGTTCGAGCCCGCACGGGCCTACCACTTTCTCTTCCGATGGACACAGTTGTTTCCCTTAATCACTTCTGCGGTCGTATTCTCTCTGCGTCCCTGTTTTATTGGCTGCACCGTGGGTAAACCCTCACGCATCCTATCGCGTTAGGAGGAAGTCATTCTATGAAGGCCGCAGTTGTACCCGCGATGAGCAGTCCCTGGCAGGTCAAAGACGTTCCCCAGCCTCAACCCGGCCCTGGTCAAGTATTAGTGAAAATGCACGCAAGCGGCATCTGCTATACCGACGTGCACCTCACACTCGGACACATCCCGGGCCAATTTCCCCGCATCTTGGGCCACGAGCCGGTCGGCGAAATTGTCGCTGTGGCCCCCGGCGTCACCTCGCGAAAGGTCGGCGATCGCGTGGGCACCGCCTGGATTCAGTCCACGTGTGGTCGCTGTGAATGGTGCCAGCGTGGGCGCAGGATGTTCTGCCCTTATCTGAAGGGCACTGGCGTTGATGTGCCGGGCGGTCATGCCGAATACATGCTGATGAATGTCGACGTCACCTACTTGATTCCCGACAAAATTTCCTACGAGCAAGCAGCTCCCATCTTCTGCGCCGGTTACACAGTTTATAGCGGGCTTCGCTGGGCGGACCCAAAGCCGCACGAGCGCGTGGCCGTGCTCGGTATCGGCGGCCTCGGACACCTCGCCGTGCAATACGCAAAGGCTGCGGGCTTCGAGACTATTGCAGTCTCGCACTCGCCGGATAAAGACAAATTGATCCGCGAGCTCGGCGCCGATGAAATTGTTCGCGACGGCAAGAGCCTTGCCGCTGCAGGCGGCGCCGACATCATCCTCAGCACCTCCAACTCAACGAAGTCCATGATCGACAGCATTCAAGGACTGCGTCCCGACGGCCGCCTCGTCACCATGGGCGCCGACGTTGAGCCCCTCTCGATTTCTCTCACGGACCTTATCGACAAGCGCATTCGAATCATCGGCAGCCAGCAAAATGGCCCCGAATATCTCTACGAGGCCCTGGATTTCGTTGCGCGCGGAAAAGTGAAGTCGATAATCGAAACTTACTCCTTGGCAGACGCCCCGAGCGCATATCAGCGCGTCGTCGAGGGTAAGCCCCGCTTCCGCGCCGTCATCACGATGTAAATCATCGGGCTCTTGCTACCGTTGCGGTTTACTTAGTAGAGAAAAATCCCGCCAGCAGTGGGACAACCGCCATCAACACGATCAGTGCCATCATTTCGCTTCGGGCAGAATTCCCGCATTTCTTACGAGTCGCTAGCGTGCCGCCGCCTGCAGGGCCTCAACACGGGCCTGGTCACAGAGCCTTTCCTCCCTCCGCACCTCATGAATGGCACTGGAAAAGTCTTCCTTGGAAACGTCCGCCTCACCATTAGGCATAATCGGCGGTTCAAATTTAGCGGTGTCAAATGCGAGGATACTAAACGAAGCATTTCCGCCCTCGAGGAGGTAGCTAGCCAAATTGCTACCATTTGGCTTCGTTGAAGGCAAACTTGGGAGTGGGCTGTTGTTCCACACACACCCCGTCTCTGTATCCAGGAGGAAAACGCCTTGTGTAGTGCCGTTGCTGCCGTGTTCTTCCAGAATCTCGAACCGACCGTTCGCGGAAGCGGTCAAAGCGGCCGCTCTCACTGGTTTCCTTGGTAACGCCCACGACAGAAGAGCGAAGACCAATGCAGCAATGAAGGACCCGTATAGAACGGCTTGTCTTTATCATAACGCCTCCTCAAGCTAAATTTGATGGGTATCCTGTGATGCGGCAGGAGTAACTCATGAGCAACGCTCAACTTTTGCCGCTCGTTAGCAATTTGAAGCCGAGATGCTGCGGCAATCCTTAGCTCGCCCGCTCCACCACCACTGCCGTCCCGTACGCCAGCACTTCCGTCACTCCCTGCATGATTTCGTTCGCGTCGTACCGCATCCCGATAATTGCGTTTCCTCCGCGCTGCGCTGCGTGCTCCATCAGCAATTCCAGCGACTCCTCTCGCGTCTGCTCGCACATATCTGTGAATAGCGTGATATTCCCGCCCACAATCGTTTGTAGCGACGCGCCGATATTCCCCAAAATGCTCCTCGAGCGCACCACAATCCCTCGTACCAGCCCCACCGTTTTCACAATCCGGTATCCCGGCAGCTCAACGCCCGTCGTCACCATATTCGCATCCACTCTTCCGTTCACGTCCCCCTCCTTCAAGCACCACCAAAACAAGCCTTGTCATCCCGAGCGAGGATGCGACGAGCATCCGACGAGGGACCTGCTTCTTCTTCCAACACTCTTCAGCAAAGTGGCCCCGCAAAGATCACTGCTGCACTACCGGCACTCCCACCTCGATGACTATGCGAATTTGTAAGGGCACGGCTTCAGCCGTGCCGCAACACACCACAAAACAGCCGGCTTTAGCCGCTGAGGGACACTTTTACTTTGGTCCACTCACTGATTCACCACCGGCACTTCCACGTTCGACGGATATTCCTTGCTCCGATAAATCCGCTGCGTCGCTTTGATGTAATCGCTCGCCGTAGCCTTGAAAATATTCGGCACAAACTTCTGCGGATTCCTATCAATGATCGGGAACCACGTGCTCTGCACCTGCACCATGATCCGATGCCCTTTCAAAAAACAATGGTCGTTCGTATGCAAATCAATCGTGTACGGCGTCACTTTTCCCGGCGTAATCGGCTCCGGATGCTCAAAGCTGTTGCGAAACCGCCCGCGAAAAACTTCATCCGCAATCATCAGCTCATATCCGCCCATCGACGGCTCCGCCTCATACTTCTCCGGATACACATCCACGAGCTTCGCAATCCAATCGCTATCCGTCCCCGTCGTCGACGCGTACAGATGCGCCACAATATCCCCCGCCACGCACACATCCTGATCGAGCGGCCCTGTCGACCAGTTCACCGTATCCAGCCGCGTATCGACAAATCGCTGGTCCTCAACAAGCCACGTGTACCAATGGCTCCCCGGCCCATACGTCTCCTCAATCGGCCGATGACGGTACGGAACCGGATGCGCTGGATCCGAAATGTAGCTATCGAATGCCTCCGCTCCCGTTGCCGTCGGCGGATCAAACGACAAGCTCTTGTCCGGCCCAAAATACAATTTCTTCTCCGTCACGTTTTCCGTCGGAGGCCACGCATCGTAATCCTGCCACCGGTTCGCGCCCGTCTCGAACGTCCGCACTTTCTTGAACGGCAATTCGCCTTTGTCCTTCAGCCAGTACGCGAACCACTTCGCCTGCACGTCCGCGCGAAATTCCTTGCTCGTCGGCGTCCCGAATTGAATCCGTCCCAAACTATCCCCGTCGCTTCGCGCCCATCCTCCGTGATTCCACGGCCCCACCACCAGATAGTTGTAGTGATTCGTATCGTTCTTCTCGAGCGTCTCGTAAATCTTCACCGGCCCGTAAAAATCTTCCTGGTCCCACCAGCCCGCCACATTCAAATCCGGCACGCTCAAATGCAAATCCTTCAAATACGGATAGAACGAGTCTCTCTTCCAGAAGCTGTCGTAGTTCGGATGATTGACGAAGTCCTCCCATGTCGGCAGCTCTCCGTGCAAATAATTCTTGTCGATGTTCGAGAGCGGTCCCAGCGCCAAATACCACTCGAAGAGATCGTATTTGTTGAACTGAAACAAGAAATTCGTCTTCCCCGTCTCCATCATCGCCGCGTATTCAAACCCGTAGCTCAGCCGGAACGCCCCATTGTGGTGAAAATCGTCTCCCAAAAACATATCCGCTGGCGAAGCCTGCTCCGACACCGCCTTCAGCGCCGGATGCGGCTCCAGCAGCGCCATCGTCGTTAGCCATCCGCCATAGGAAATCCCCAGCAATCCCGCGCGCCCGTTGTTGTTCGGCACATTCTTGATCAGCCAGTCGATCGTGTCGTATGTGTCCGTTCCTTCATCAATCGAATTCGGATTGCTCCGGTCCCGCGGCAGCCGCTGCATCACAAATTTCCCCTCCGAGCCGTACCGCCCGCGAATGTCCTGCATCACAAAAATGTATCCCTCCGGAATCATCTCCTGATAAATCGCGAAGAGCCGACTGTATCCATTCGCGTCGTCATTCGTCCCGTACGGCGTCCGCGTGATCAAGAACGGCAGCGGTCCCGTCGCATTTTTCGGCGCATAAATCTCCGTATGCAACTTCACGCCATCACGCATCGGAATCATCGCATCCTGCTTCGTATAGAGCGCGCTGACGTCAATCAGTCCCGTTTGCGCCTGCGCTCGCGCCGGACGCAAATGCAACCATCCCGCCCACGCTCCCGCAATTCCCGTCGCCACGCACACCGCCACTACAATTCGCATCCGTTTCATCATTTCCTCACTCCCTAAAATCCCGCCGAGCCTACCACACATTCCGCCAGGCAATCTCGTATGTAGTCAGAATGTGCAGCGCCCACGTAAATGCTATTTGCTCTACCTGTGCAAGACAGACCGGTCGCAGGAAGGAAACAACCACCGACAACCCTGAGCGACGCATCACTTTCCAGAAGCAGGGTCAGGAGTGCCATCCGACCAGCGCGCGACGGGAACAATCAGCACAGAGAGCCGCTCTGCAGCTTCATCGTATTCAAGAATTGGAGAACCTGGCAATCCGGCCCCCCAAATCTTAGCTTCCCTTAATGGAACGAAGAACATCAGGTGAGGATGCACGTAGCCAGCACCACTGTTTAAGTATTGTTGTTTCGACATCATGTAGCACATGGCGCCGGGCTCCGGCCTCGGCAATTTATTCTGATCAACAGCCGCCCTGATGGCGTCGAAGATCTGTGCTTTCGACTTCCCGCGAAGTACCAGGTTGGTCATCATGATTGCGATTGGCAGGCGCGATCGTGCGCCTGGAGCATTGAAGCAGTTCGGGGCTCGCACCCGGGGATTCCAAAACCCTGGGTCATTGGGCCCTTCCATCCATGATCGCGCCACGATGCATACGAAACCGTTCGTCCCCCGGACTGCGGTCTGGTAACCATGCACTCCCAAAACCAGGACTTCCGCGTGATCCGAGATGGACGGCGGAGCCGCACTCCGCGCCAGAGCGATTTCGTCAGTTCGATTTGCCATCAGGTATTCGCCCAGAGGCGCCATTTTTGAGTAGGACATTCCCGCGTCCTGCGCTCGTGCCAGCCGCAAATGCAGCCATCCGGTCCACGCCCCCACAACGCCCGCCGCCACGCACACCACCACCGTAATTCGCATCTGCTTCATTGTTTCCTCACTCCCCGATTCGCGCCGAGCCTACCACATTAGAAATCACCGCATAAATGTTTCAGAGGTTGAACCTTTAGCGTCTGCCCGACGACCCGAAAATCTTTGCGGGTCATGGCTTCAGCCATGACGTAAGCCGTGCAGCACCAGTGCGGCTTTAGCCGTTGAAGTACGTTTCTTGCAGTTGTTTCGCCATCGAGATTCCTGAGACGACTGCGAGACTTGTAACCCAGACCCTCACAATTCCTCGAAGTGTCGCTTTCTTATTGTCATCCTGAGGAGCGTATTTAGCGACGAAGGATCTCGCCTCGGCATTTGTCTTTACCGGTACCCCCGGAGCGAGTTCGCCACATCTTCCTTCAGCAACTCCTTGCGGTTTCCTCTCAAATTCCTCCCATCTCTTTCCGTCGGATACGGCACATCATCTCCAGCCAGCCCATACCACACAATCCGGTTGAACTTCTCCGGATCCACATGATCCTCCACGCTGAAATCCATCCCTTTCGTCTTCGCCGCCCAATATGCCGCATCATGCTTCGGCTTCGCATAACCAGGATCGCCGCTCTGCGCCGCAGCCGTTCCGCTGCTCGCGCCCGCCGACGCATTGCCAATCGGCAACTGCGTGCTCCTCAGCACCTCCGACACGCTCGCCGTGTACGTCCACGGCTTCTCCTCCGTCGTGAACACGTCCGCCATCGGCTCCGCCACCGCATCGTTAATTCCCATCGGCTTCATTCCTAAAATGTCCTCGATCGTCCGCAGCACGTTCACCGTATCGTAATGCGTTGACACCACCGCGCCCTGCTTCACATACGCCCCCGCAATCAGCGCCGGGCTGCGATGCGCATCCACGTGATCCGGCCCGTTCTGCGCATCATCCTCCACAATGAAAATCACCGTGCTCTTCGCAAACGGACTGTGCGCCACATCCTCAATCAGCTTCCCAATCGCATAATCGTTGTCCGCCATCTCCGCTTCCACCGTGCCCGTCCCGTCAATTGCCTCCGCAAAATCGCCAAAGTGATCCCGCATCAACCGCACCAGCTCCAGATTCGGCAGCTTCCCGCTCTCTACGTAACCGTCGAACTCGCGCTTCCACTCTTGATACCTCCAATAGTCCGGCAGCTTCAAATCGAATCCCCGAAAATACGGATCCGTCACGTTCATCAGCGCTGCTTTGTCCGGAAACGCCACACGCGTCTTCGTCTTGTACGGCTCCCGTATCACCGGAATAATTCCCTTCGTCCCCGGCTCTCCGCCATACCGGTTGCCCTCCAGAAAAAATCCATAATTCCTCAGAGTCAAATGCGCTCGCAGCGCCGCATCCCACAAATATCCCGTGCCTGCATCGCCGCCGGGACCGTCCGGCGCGTCCACATCATTCGTCCCCGGCAGCAAATTGTCATCGTCCGGCGTCTCCGGATTGTCCTCCCTTCGCGCCGCCGGCGACGCAATCCCCACATTGATATTCCGATTCTCTCCCTCGTAGTCGTACGTCAATCCCCGGTCCGCATAATTCACCGGATACGTATTCTCCACCACGTCCGAAGCACGCGCCGCCGTCGACCAGTTCCATCCCTCCCCGCTCACGTCTCCGCTGCAATAAAAATTGTCCAGGTCCACAAACTGCTGCGCGATCGCGTGATGATTCGGACTGATCGCCTTCCCCAGCACCGCCAGTTTCGGATCCCCATTCCCCTCCGGCAAATCCCCCAGCACCTGATCGTACGTGCGGTTCTCCTTGATGATGTAAATCACGTGCTGAATGTGCTCGTGCAAAAACGTCATCGTTTTTTCATTCGCCGCCCGCTCGGAATCGCTCACGTAATGGTCGTTCTGTGCCACTTGCTTCGTCAGCGACGCCAGTTCATTTCCTTCCGGCGTCGGAATCGCTTCAAACCCTCCCTTGTTCAACTGCAAAATGTATTCGTTCTGCGCATAGCACCCATCCAGTCCGCCGCGCGCAATCGAAGTCGTGTTCCGGCACGCCCCTGGATCCGGCCCGGGCACGCTCTTCGTGTCCAGCACGTACAGCATCTTTCCATCCGGACTCACGCTCACCGAACTCGGATACCACCCCGTCGGTATCAGTCCGCTCACCATTCCGGCGGGATAGTGATAGGGAGGAAGCGTCTTTACTCTAACCGCTGCGCCGTTCGCGATCGCAGAAGGAGAATTGTCAATGACTGCAATTGAATTCGCTCCGCCATTCGTCACGTACAGGTGTTTCTCATCGGGCGACAACGCCAAGCTATTCGGGTTGCTCCCCATCAGCTTCGCGGGATTCGAAAACGTCTCGCGGGGTGCCGTCGTGGCAACTGTAGCCAACGCTCGATTTGCGCTCGTATCAATGACCGCCACCGTGTCGTCCGTCGCCAGCGCCGCATACAAATATTTCTGCTCACGGTCCAGAATCATCTTCCCCGGCTCACCCGGCACCTTAATCCTCTCCTTCACCTTCGGCTCGCCCGAAATATCCAACACCACAATCTGCCTGTCCCGCGGACTCGACACATACGCCGTATCATTTCCTTTCGTCACCACCCAGAACGGAAACTCCCCTCCCGCCACACCTCTCTCTTTCGCGTCGCTGGCTCCCGGACGCAAATCCAGCTCCGCCGTTTTTTCGTGCGCCGCCACATCTACAACGCTCACCGAATCATTTTCAAAATTCGCCACCACCAATTTCTTTCCATCCGCAGTCACGCCAATCCCCGCCGCTTCCGGTTTCACCTCAATTCCCAAGCCATGCCTGTGTCCCAGCTTTATCTCCGGCATCGCCTCAGCCCACTGCCCATTGTCTTGCGCGAACACATGCACATCGTCATCCACGCCGCCCGCCACATAAAATTCCTTTCCATTCGGATTCCACGCAATCCCATCAAACGTATTCGCCACTTGAATCACTTGCGTCTGCGCCGGCTTGTCCCGCGAAATATCGAAAACAAAAACATACTCATTCGAATCCCTCTTGATCCGCCGCCCCGACGCGTCATCCATCTCGTTGTACCCGCTCGTCAGCACCAGCAGAGTTTTCCCATCCGGCGAAATCACGCTCGTCACCGGCTGCCCCGCCACGTACGCCGGAAAATCCTCCAATCCGGGATTCAGAGGCACAAAAAAAGCTCCCGGCGCAGCCATCGGCGTAATCGTCATCCCCGTCGGCAACACAGCCTCTGTTTCCATCGACGGCGGCTCCTGAAAATGCCCCGGCTTCGTGCCTTGCTCCTGCTTTTCCCCCGCCTCGCGCCGCGTCGCAAAAAACACCGCCACCACAATCGCCACAATCATCGCCACCGTTCCCGCCGTTGTCCGCTTCATTCCCCTCTCCTCGACCCAATCAGTCCTCTGATCCTCTCTTGTAGCGCAGAGCTTTGCGCCTTTCGCAAAGTTCTGCGGCATCTTGCGCGTGGCACAGGCCTGCCCGCCGTTTACCCGCCGTGGCAGGCAGGTTTCAATCGCGACAATAACAAATCGCCTTTAGCTTTTTCCGTTTGTACTTGCTCCAACTTTTTTCCCTGATCCTCATGGCTCGTCGCCGGAATGACTTTTCCTCACCGAACTTCGCTTTAAGGCACATCTTTGTGGGTCGCGGCCTGCCCGCCGCTTACTCGCCCAGGTGGGAGGCGGGTTTCAACCGCGACAATAACAATTTGCCTTTCGAATTTTTTCCTTTTGCGCCTGCTCCGACTCCTTTGGCGGGGCGTTTTGTCCGCGCAAGGTAGTGAGGCATTCATGTCGTTTCGGCTGCGTGGTCCCTCGCTCAGTCTCTCTGCGCGCGGTAAAAAAATAGATCTTCTCCGTCCCACACCTCACCGCCGCACAACCGTCACATTCACCGCTCCGCCCTTCACTGCCTTCAGCCGTGCAAAAAAAAACGTCTTTACTCTTCCTTTTGCGCTTCTTCACCCGCGCAAGGTAGTCAGTCCGCTGTCTCTGCTCAACATCCGCTTCTCGGCCATTGCGCACATATTCTTTCCACCCCAAGTTCGTCGAAACCGCCGCCATTTTGTCACAACTTCCCGCCTCCGTGCTGCGTGTTTCCTGAACCTTCGCGCAATGTTACAGTCGGATTACAACTTCCGCTTCTCGCTGTGTTGCGACGAAAGTTCAATTCCGACGCTGTCTATCGCCGCGTTGTGCTTTCCGCGGCTCAGTGGAAGTGTGCCCATCATCGGCTACAAAATGCGAATGCAAGGATTTTTGCTGTTAATTACGAAGCCGTTCGTAGTACCGTCGCTCAGGCGGTTGTCTCCGCGTATGGCAGCCTTGGATAGCAAGAAGGGCAAAGTCATGAAATCCCGCCCGCGACGAAAGATTTGCGTAGCGGCCTTGGTTTTTGCCGCCGCCGGGATAATCCTGCCACCAGCAGCGCGTTCGCAAGGCGATTCGCAATCGCATCCGCCTGTATCGAAATCCGACGTCGCCATTGTGCAGAAGGCGCGTCACATCTTGGACTCGCCGCAAAAGTGGAATCGTGCCGACAATCGCAACTGCCCGAACACCGAGACTACCTTCAGCCTCTACTGCACTCTGGAAACCGCGACTTTCGTCGTAACTGGCGACTTTGCGCATCGCGGCGCAACCATGCAGGAGGCCCGCTTTTTCAGCCCCGATCCCAAAGCCGCATACCGCAAGCAAATGGAACGCGCCAACTGCGGCTTCGACAAGCTCGAAATCCTCCCCGGCAACATAGGCTACGTCAAATTCGACTTCTTCGCCGACCCGAGCGTCTGCGCGCCCACCGTCATCGCCGCCATGAATTTCCTCGCCAACACCGATGCCATCATCTTCGACCTTCGCGAAAACGGCGGCGGCGATCCCGAAATGGTCACCTACATTTGCTCTTATTTATTCGACCAGCCGACGCACCTGAACGACCTGTGGACTCGCAAAGGGAACACAACTCAACAATTCTGGACTCTGCCTTACGTCTCCGGCAAACGCCTCGCCACTCAGCCCGCCTACGTCCTCACTTCGCATCGCACTTTCTCCGGCGGCGAAGAATTCACCTACGATCTCCAGCAGCAAAAACGCGCCACCATCGTCGGCGAAGTCACCGGAGGCGGCGCCCATCCCGTCGCCGGCCATCGCATCAACGACCATTTCGAAATCGGCGTCCCCTTCGCCACCGCCGTCAATCCCATCACCCACACCAGTTGGGAAGGAACCGGCATCACCCCCGACGTCAAAGCGCCCGCCGCCTCCGCCCTCTCCACCGCCATCTCCCTCGTCACCCAAAAACTCACCAGCTCCAACAAATCCTCCTCATCCCAATAGGACACAATGGCCGCGCAAGACGTAAACACCTGCTAGCACAGGATCGGCGCACTGAGTGCCCGAATTAGAATGGATGTTTGGTTTTGTGCACGACACGGCAGGGCGTTAGAGGATCAGGCAAAGTTCAGCGTTCATGTTCGGTTTTAATTGACGACGATGGATTACGCTTCGGAGCTGGTCGAAGTTCCAGTACCAGTGATTCCATCTGTACGAATTATCGAAAGCCTTATTTGCCGCAATTTCCAAAGCCAGAATGGAAGAGCGCATCCGATTCCTACACTAAAGCCGTAAAGCGCCCCGAGATATTTGTTATCAGCCGCGATCACG
>JASHRN010000029.1 GCA_030037335.1 Candidatus Acidiferrales bacterium
AAGGATGGAACCAGCCATTTCGGAGACTTAAAAGTTCGCCACGTGGTCTCGCCGATTTCCATGCTCGGAGACCTTGTTCCTGTCATGACCGGCGTTGCCATCGCTGGGCGATATCTTGGGCAGAACATTGTCGCGATGACATGGGTTGGCGATGGTGCCACTTCCACCGGTGCTTTTCATGAGGGTCTGAACTTTGCCGCCACCCAGCGCGCGCCACTCGTCCTGGTAGTCGAGAATAATCAGTGGGCCTATTCGACTCCTGTCGCGAAGCAAGTCCCGATTCACGATTTGGCGGATCGCGCCAAGGCTTACGGCATTGCCAGCTCCGTCGTCGACGGTAATGATGTTATTGCTGTCTATCAAACAGCAAAGGAAGCTGTGGATCGCTGCCGCGCAGGAAACGGTCCGGTGCTCATCGAAGCAAAAACCATGCGCATGAAGGGACATGCACAGCACGATCCCGCCGAATATGTTCCGAAGGAAATGTTCGAATACTGGCAAGCGCGTGATCCCATCGTCCGTTACGAGAAATATCTGACCGAAAACAAAATCTGGGATTCGAAGTCGAAAGTGGCTCTCGACGCCCGCATTGACAAGGAGCTAAAGGAAGAATTGGAAGCCGCGGAAAAATCGCCACTTCCACCGCCTGAGCTTGCCGAGCAGGGGGTCTACTGCGAAGGCTGCCACACCGTCGAAGCTGAATGGAAGCGCTCGAAGAAAGAAGTGATGCCGCCACAATCGAGCGTCAAGCCTGAATGGGAGGTCGCTGACTTCGGCGGCTTCGATTTGGCTTCAGCAATGACAAAGAAGGCCGCCGCTGGTGTGGGCAACGGAGGAAACGCGTCACCATCTATCGCCGGGAAGCCCATGCGCCTCTCTTCCGCTGCGAAATCCAATGGAAAGAAAGCAACCGTGCAAAAAGTGAATGGGCAGCTACGCGAACCGAATGCTATTGAGCGAGTGCCTTTCGGCCGCGGCCCCAAAGGCAAGGCAGGGAGGAAGTAATGGCGCCGGTCACGATGCTGGAGGCGATTCGCCAGGCCATATTCGAGGAGATGGAACGCGATCCTTCCGTCGTCACCATCGGCGAAGACATCGGGGTGTACGGCGGCGCATTCAAGGTCACTGCCGGCTTGCTCGAACGTTTCGGTTGGGAGCGTGTCATCGATACGCCCATCAGCGAGACGGCGATTATCGGCGCTGCTGTCGGCATGGGTTACCAGGGTCTGCGCCCTATCGCTGAATTGCAGTTCATCGACTTTATCGCCTGCTGCTTCAATCAAATTACAAATTTCGTCGCGAAATCTCATTACCGCTGGGGCGCGCCCGTGCCTATGGTGATGCGTGGTCCATCCGGCGGAGGAGTGCACGGCGGACCTTTTCACTCCGCAAACCCCGAAATGTATTTTGTGCACACACCCGGGCTGAAAGTCATTTACCCCTCCACTGTTTACGACGCGAAAGGTCTGCTGAAGTCCGCCATCCGTGACAACAATCCTGTTCTGTTCCTCGAACACAAATTCCTTTATCGGAGAATCAAAGAAGAGCTGCCTGCCGATGACTACACCGTGCCGATTGGAAAAGCCATCGTTCGCCGCGAAGGGCGCGATCTCACGATCGTGACGTACGCGGCCATGATGCATACGTCTCTGGAAGCCGCTGAAGATCTCGCGAAGGAGGGGATCGAAGCGGAAATCGTTGACTTGCGCACGTTGCTTCCTCTCGACAAAGACACAATTTTGCAATCCGTGAAGAAAACCAACAAGCTTCTCATTGTTCACGAGGACACGCGCACCGGCGGAATCGCCGGAGAAATTGCCGCAGTTGCCTGCGAGGGAGCGTTCGAAGACCTCGACGGCCCGATCCTGCGCGTCACTGCTAAAGATTCGCCAGTTCCATTTTCGCCGCCGCTCGAAGAGCGTTTTTTGCCGAATAAGAATGACGTCCTCGCGGCCGCGCGCGAACTGGCAAGATATTGAATTCCCAAGGAGAACGAAATGGCAACTGACGTAATCATGCCCCAGATGGGGGAAAGCATTTTTGAGGGAACCATCACCAAATGGCTCAAGAAGCCGGGCGAAAAGGTGGAGCGCGATGAGCCACTGTTCGAAATTTCCACCGACAAAGTCGACGCGGAAATCCCGTCGCCCGCAGCCGGCGTGCTGAAGGAGATCAAGGTCTCAGAAGGCCAGACCGTTCCGATTCAGACCGTCGTCGGCGTGATTGATGGAGCCAGCGGTGCCGCTGCTTCCGCTTCAGCACCTGCATCTGCGAAGCAGGAACCGGCCAAGCAGGAAACTCGTCAGCGCGAAGACGAGAAACCAGCGCCTGCTTCTGCTCCGACCAAGCCTCAAGCGGCGCGAGCCGATGCCTCCAAAGCTACAGCTGCCCAGCAGTCCGCTCCGGCCCTGCGCGCCGCTGCCCCTGTGCCTACGGCGGCTCCGCAGCGTGCCGCAACCGAAAAAGTCCGCAGCTCGCCGCTTGTGCGTCGTCTCGCCAAGGAAAACAATATCGATTTGACGCAGGTCTCCGGCACCGGTGCCGGCGGCCGCGTGAGCAAGAGGGACATTCTCGATGCCATGGAAGGCGGAGGCGCGGGCTACCAGCAAGCTCCTGCTCCGTCATACGCAGCCCCGGCTCAGCGTCCCGCGGCAGTTCCTCCTCCTTCTGGCACCCAGGTCCAGGCCGCTCTGGAGGCTGCAGTGCCGCGTGAGCGCATGTACTTCGGGAATTACAGCGTTGAGCCCATGAGCATCATGCGGCAGAAAATCGCCGAGCACATGGTCATGTCCAAGCGCGTTTCGCCACATGTCTACTCGATCGATGAAGCCGACGTCACCGGCTTGGTCAAGCTGCGCAATCAGAAAAAAGAGGAATTCGAGCGCACCACCGGCTCGAAGCTGACCTTCATGCCTTTCTTCATTCGCGCCGCCGTCGAAGGACTCCGCGCTTTTCCGACTGTAAATTCTTCCGTTGACGGTACGAATATCGTGTTCCACCGCGAATGCAATATCGGCATCGCTGTCGCCCTCGATTGGGGCCTGATCGTGCCTGTGGTCAAAAACGCCGAAGAGAAGAATTTCCTCGGTCTGCAGCGTGCCATCAACGATCTTGCCGAACGTGCCCGCTCGAAGCGCCTCAAGCCCGAAGAAGTCCAGGAAGGAACGTTCTCAATCACGAATCCCGGAGTCTTCGGTGGCCTTATGGGATTGCCGGTAATCAGCCAGCCCAATGTCGCCATCCTCGGATTGGGTACGATTGAGAAGCGTCCTGTAGTTGTGGATGACGCGATCGCCATTCGTTCAATGGTCTACTTGACGCTAAGCTACGATCATCGCGTGGTCGATGGCGCCATTGCGCATCAGTTCATGGGCAAAGTGAAGCACTTCCTCGAAAACTGGACAGAAAGCATTCTGTAGTTCCAATCTGCATGGGGGCGGGATCAGCTCCCGCCCTGTTCTAATCTCACGCGCCACGTCCGCGCCATTCCTATTGCAACCTCATCCGCAACTTTTCCGCAAATATTTCTGCTTGTGGCAGTGTAACTAAGCTGATGTTCTGCTCTTCGAAGAGACGCAAGATGAATTCGTGCCGTGGATTCTCCCGCAGTGGCGCTGCTTCTGTAATCGCCGTAACTTCCGAGTTCGAATGCCGCGCGCGAATGCATTCCGCCGTGTAGGCGAGCGCTTTCGCTTGCGCCGGGTCCCTCGTGAGTGAAAATGCCTGGACATATCCGTGCGTGCCATTGAAACGGTAGCCGTAATCGATACGCATCGGATCTCCCGGTTGGGTGAACTGTTCAGCGCGCACACCCTTCTCCATTTTGGCAAGAACGCGATGCCGGCGAAAGACGTCATTCAGTTTCATTCGGATCCACGCACGCGTATTTTCGAGAACGGCTGTGCCGCGCGACGTTCTCGGTGGAATAGCAACACATTCCTGATAAAGACGGTCAAGTTCTGCGTCGAAATCCTCGGCCATCACCGCCTTGCGCGAACTGAATTGCAGCGTGCTTGAGAACGTCTGCTCCATTTTTTCGACCCATGTAGCGCTGGCCCCAGTCGAAGCCAGTTCCGTCCGGAAGGAACTGGAAAGGCTCCGGAGAAACCGGTCGTCCGCGCTTGGATGCAACCGCCGGATGCGCACGATCTCCGCATCCTCCTCAATCAAGCGCGCGCGGGCTACGTGCTTGTGTAGATCCTCGAGAATGACTCCGATGTTCACCCACTCATCACGCACGAGATTGGGCACATATCTCAGAACAATATAGCTCAGCATCTTCTGTTGTTTCGAGTCAGGCATGGCTCACTTCCAGTTGGGAAAGGGAACTCTCGATGAATTTCTTGCGCTCAAAATCAGCTCTCGAACAAGCTTCCGCCGGCGGAGCAACTGCTCCAGCAGCCGAAACAGCAAATCCTGGTCGAAATTGTACCATTCGGGCGGAATCCCCCGCGCAATCTCATCGAGCACGCATTCATCCATTCGTTCTGCTCGGTCAATCCATGGCTCGAATGTTTCCCATCCGCGGACTTGATCGTACACAGCCGAGCGCGTGTAAATTCCGCGGAGAGGCGCGTCCGGGAAATTCCACTCCGAAGCGTTGAAGCAAAAACCATGATCAATCATGAGCGCGCGGTATCGCTCGGAGTCGCGGTCGCGGAGAAAAATGGCTTGCCGCCCGTTCGTATTGCATGTCCACTTATCGAATACAAAAATGCCACAAAAATCGGCGACGTTCTCAACCTGCCGTAGCTGCTCATCCGGCAGGAAGTCATACACCGCTGTAGTCGCCGGATATCCCGGATACTGCGAACCGAATTGCAGCCCGGCCGTGCACGGTACCCGGCCCCGGCCGAGTTGTACGCATAGATCGTCGGTCAGCTCCACCATTTCCTGCAGGACTTCTACGATCGCCGCTCCCGCGACGGCTATCCCCATCCTCGCCGCTAGCCTTGTGCCAAGCAATTCGTTCGCCAGAATCCGTGTCCCTTGCGGATTATTCTGGAATTTCACGATATAAAAGTTCTCATCCGCACAGCGCATCAGATGCGACTGCGCGCCGCCGCGCATCCGGCGTATATACTGGGTTGCTAGCGGCATCGAGGCGTTATCCTACCAGTATTATGCCCAACGATAAGGAGCGATTTTTCGATTTGGGAAGGGAATGATTTAGACGAGACTCTGACTGTCACTCGCTTCTAATCTGAAGTTTCAGATCGGCACAGCGCGCGCCAACGCCGGCCCCTACACCTTCAACCCAATCCAACGCATCAAATCGAGTGCGTTGCTCTTCGGCACAATTCCTTCATGCAATTTGTAATCAAAGCTCATTTCGCCGTTTACGATCTGATCCTCAAATGGACGTTCCGGATTTTCCCATCCCGCGTCGCTTCAATCTTCGTCAAGGCGAGATCATGGGTCGTCACAATGCCAATTGCATTCTTCTCCAGCAGCGCCTCAAGCAATGCTTGCGAGCCGATCTGCCGGTCATGCGAATTCGTGCCCTCGAGAAGCTCATCGAATAGAAACAGAAACGGCCCGCCCTTTTCCGCGAGTGCGGCAACTTGGCGTATTCGCAAGATTTCCGTGTAAAAATTCGAGCGCCCTTCCTGCAGCGAATCCGTGCTGCGAATTCGCGTGCCCAGCGCCATTGGGCTAAGTTCCATCGATTTCGCGCGCACCGGGGCGCCGGCCATTGCCAGTACGAAATTGACTCCCATCATGCGAAGAAGCGTGCTCTTGCCGGACATATTGGAACCGCTGACCAGCAAGACTCGCGTTCCATTCCCCAGCTTCACGGAGTTCCTCACGCATCGCGCAGCTGGAATCAACGGATGCCCAAGATCCTCGCCCGTGAAGAATGGACAGCCCTCACCTTCGCTAACAAAGATCGGAAAGGGATCCTCCGGATGCTCGTAAGCGTACGCGGAAACGGAAAGTAGTGCTTCGAATTCGGCTACTGCCTCGATGCACAATCGCACTTCCGCCCCGAACCGTTTTCTCCAGAAATCGGCGCTGATGCCGATCTGGACGATATAAAGCAGAGGCAAATCGAGAATCTTCATTAACAGGCTGTCTCGCGCGTCAATCCAATTTACGATGTGCGCGAGCTTCTTTATCCAAACAGATGCGGGCTGTGCCGTACTTCGCAGTTCACTTTGGAAGCCGCGAAGCTTGTCGGAAGCAAATTGCTCGGTTTCGATCTGCCTTAGTATTTTTGAAAAGATGAGAAGCCCATCTTCATTGCACCCGATTCCGGTAATGGCAGCTTCGGCACGCTTCCGCAGCGACGCGTACACGGCGCTGTTGGTGAACAGCACGACGAAAAACAGTGCATAAATTCCTGTGATTACCCAAAGAGCGATGGCAGCGAGCTGGAGGAGGGCTAAAGTAACCGCCGCAGCTCTCAGTGCGGAACTTGCAATTTGAGGAGAGCTCTCCGCCCACGCTGTGAGGGCTTTTGCATCCAGACTTCCGGTCAGCCCGGCGCCCAGCAGAGCTGTACTTTCACGAAAATCCAGCTTCTCCCGAAGATCATTTATATTCGCTTGTCTCTCGCGAATATCCGAAACTTCAGAAGTTGAGGTGAGCCATTTCGCCAGCCGTTCCTCGCCCATCGGTGTCTGCGCCGAGGACAGCAGCTCGAAAAGCCCGCCGCCGCCAAAAATATCAAGGTCGTCCGCATAGATGTGCGTCGCGTCCCGAAATTGATTTCCGGGCGAGCCGCTCCCGCTCCATCTGTCCTCAATTCGCGCAATTCCACGCTCGTAAAAATCCGCAGCTCGTTCCGCTCGCGTACGGGCGCGAATCGTGATCTCGTGCCAGACCGCCAGCGCGGCATAAAGAGCGACGGGGATTGCGAGCCAATACGCTGACGCACGATTTATTCCCACTGTGTACCAAGCCAGCGCCAATCCCGCCACAATGACGAGCAACTTGAAATTTCCAATTCGGATGTGGATGCGTTCGCGCTCAGCTCGCACCTGCATGCGAGCCTCTTTTCGAGCTAAATACTCCGTGGTCGGAGATTTTAAGTTCGTCTTCAAATTCCCAATCTCGCCAGAATGAACGTGCAAGAGCATAACAGTCTACCTCTCATGCAATGCAAATCGATTTTCGGGGATGTTCTGCTTGAGGAAGCTCGACGAGTGTCAGACTACCATCATTCGGAAACCAAATCCTGAAATAACGCCTCTTCGCGTCTCAGGGAAACTGCGTCGCCCCTGCAAACAAATCGTAAGCGCCGCG
>JASHRN010000030.1 GCA_030037335.1 Candidatus Acidiferrales bacterium
AGCAGCGCTGGGCTCAAGTGGGAGGCAAAAAGGGCAAGAAGGAAAAAGCCAAAGACGAAGAAAACGCCAAGAACAACGGCACCGCCAAGACAGGATGGTCCGGTGATGATCCGCGGTGACCTTATTTCTGTAGTTGCGAGACTTAGACCGTCCTGAATTACGGGCTATTCTTGTGAAAGACTTTTCGGCGGATGTCCGGCCAGAACTCCTTCATTTCGTTTGACACGCCATCCCACATAATCAGCATTCCCCAGGTGCCGAGATTCCGCGTCACGGTGCGGTCTTCCGCCGGATGATAAATGTTGGAGAGTGCTGTTGCGGTCGCATTTCCGACGATCTCCGAATAGTTGAATCTGACATTTCCTGAGTCCGTGAATGTGACGAAGAGCCGGCTAATGGCGTAGGTTGCCCGACGGCGAATCGGGCCCCTTTTCATTACGTAATATCGTGGATCTTCTTGCAGAATGGTCGGGAAAATCGCCACAGTCATGTAAGTTCCGATCCCATTATCGCCGAATTCCTCGCCGAATCTCTCCCCGTAGGCGCCCCAGCCCTGGCCCCACGATTTGGGCGAATCATTCGCCTGATCCACGGCGGCGAGGAATCCGACAAAAGGAACGGTAAAGGGGTCAAAAACGGACACCGTGGCAAGCCCGAATTTCTCGTGCGGGGTCATCGGAGGAAGCTTCATTGCATCTTCCACCACGTAATTTGGCATGGCGTCAAAAAAACGGTCGTTTACTGTTCCCGTTTCCTTCTCGATTTCACTCTCTTTCTTTTTTCTGGCCTCCGCGTTTTTGGATGTTTGCGTCTGAGGTTTTTGCTCAGTCGAGGAAGGAGCGGTCTGTGCCTGCGACGCCTGCTGTGCCGACACTCGAGCAGCGAACATCGACGAGATCAGAAATATGGAAAGAACGACCGCCAGAGTGCGCACGCGCCGGTTCATCATCTTCGTTCATATCAAGACTAAAGAATAGATTGTCGTTTCTCCAGCGAAAAGCCAGAGCTTATCCAGATGCTCTTTCCATGTCCTTGGGCTGCATAGAATGGCGAGCGCCAGGTTCATTCGCCGACTTCGATACCGATGCAACCGGCAATCGCAAGCGTCTGCCTATTCGCGGTTGCGAACCCTTGATAATTTCATTGACGGGATAACTGCAATCCGCTAACTTCCGCGCATCGCTTTTTACGTCTAGTGCAGTGCGGAGTCCCGGCCCCGTATGCGACGTGTGCTGCTTTGCGTCGTTGGTTTACTGGTTGGCGTTGTTGCTCCTGTTCCTGTCGGTCTTGCGCAAGCTCCCCTTGTTCCTGTGCTCACGATTGATGCCGCGGCGAACCGGCATCCTATAAGTCCGGACATCTATGGGATCGCGAGCTACGGCCTCGATCCTGCCTTTGCAGCGGAAATCCGCGTTCCGAATGTCCGCTGGGGCGGCGATACAACCACGCGGTACAACTGGCTGGCCGATTCCAGCAATATGGGTTTTGACTGGTATTTTCTTGGAGGCAGCGGCCAGTCGAATCCAGTTCCCAGCGCTTCGGTCGATCAGATGATCTCCACGTACGCTGCTGCCGGCGCGCGTCCATTGATCACAGTTCCCATCATTCCATTTGTGAATCGAAGTTCGGCTCTCACGTGCAGCTTTCCTGTTTCCATTTACGGTCCGCAAGAGAAAATCGATCCTTACGATCATCCCGATGGAAATCAGTGCGGAAATGGAATTTCCATTCTGGGGCAGCAAATTATCGATACCGACATCTACGCGAATCACATCGACAACAGCGTTTCATTACAGCAGGGATGGATTGGACATCTGATCAGCACATTCGGAACAGCGGCGAATGGCGGAGTTCCGTACTACCAACTGGATAATGAGCCCTCCGGCTGGTCAAACACTCACCGCGATGTGATGCCGTCGGGTGCGGCTTATCCTGAGATCGTTTCCCTTGGTAAGGCCTATGCCGAAATGATCAAAGCTTCCGATCCCTCGGCCCAGGTGTTCGGACCCTCCGATTATTCCGGCAACGGCTGGATCGGAAATCCTGCGCAGCAGAACGGTCTATTGGCAGGCCAATATTATCTCCAGCAAATGGCCGCCTATGAACAGCAGCACGGCCAGCGCATTCTCGACTATTTCGACGAACATTACTACGCGACCAGCACGGATGATGCTTCCGGGCTGGCCTCCACGCGCACGCTTTGGGATCCAACCTACTGGCCGGGTTCCTCGATTTTCGGCGCGCCGATGCAATTGATTCCGCGATTCGAGAGCTGGATTCAGCGGTTCTATCCCGGCACAAAGCTCTCGATTTCCGAGTATGGATTCAGCACTGGCCGCAATCCTCTGGTGGATGGTCTCACTCAAGCTGACGTCCTGGGGATTTTCGGCCGGGAAGGGCTGGACTTTGCGAACGTGTGGACTGTACCGATGCCGTCCGCTCCGGTGCTCTGCGTCTTCCGCCTCTTCCGGAACTACGATGGACAGGGTGGTCAATTCGGCGATGTTTCCGTCGAAGCGGACAGCAGTAATCAGGGCGCGCTTTCGATCTACGCAGCGCAACGCAGCAGCGATCAGGCGCTCACGGTTTTGGTGATCAACAAAACCACTCAGTCAATCGCGACCGCCTTAACTCTTTCGAATTTTTCCGCGGTCACCGCTTCCGTCTTTTCTTACAGCGGCGCCAACCTCGCAAGCATATTGCCTGCAGGGCAAGTCACCATCGCTTCGAACCAAATCAACTACACGTACGCTCCCTATTCAGCCACGCTGTTCGTACTGCCTGACGCGGCGCCAGCCCCGCCCACGACGACTTCGCTCTCCGCATCTACCGTGAATCTGACGACGGGCCAAAGCGTAACTCTTACCGCCGAGGTTTCCAGTTCCACCGGCGGAGCAGCGCTCGCGGGTTCGGTCTCCTTTTTGAATGGCCAAACGCTGCTTGGAACAATTCCTCTCAGCGGCGGCACGGCCATCTTCGCCACATCGGCGCTCTCCTCGGGAGTGCATCTCATAACAGCTTCGTACGCTGGCCAGGTGAACTATGCTGCTTCAACCTCGGCCCCTTTGAGCGTGACGGTTTCATCGCCGCCGGATTATTCTCTCGCTCTTAGCTCTTTGGCGTTGCAGGTTACGCCAGGCGGTTCTTCGCAGCTCGTAGTTACCGTTCAATCGCAACAGGGTTTCGAGCCTTCGCTGAACTTCAGCTGCTCCGGATTACCAAACGGTGCGAGCTGTGCTTTTAGTCCTTCCAGCCTCGCGCCCAATGGAGGTTCGGCTTCCACAGTTATGACCGTCTCCGTCAGTGCTTCTGCCAGCGCCGCGGCGTTTCCTTTGCACTCCTCCAAACGGCTTTTCTTCCTGTTGATCCTCGCTGTTACTGTGCTTTTTGCATTCGGCGGCGCTTCCCGACAGCGGCTGTTGCATTCGCGCAGCGCTTGTTTTTTGGTTCTCGCACTCACGTGTTTTTCTTTAGCGGGATGCGCCTTTGAATCGTCTTCGCAAAACATTCAGGCCGTTACGGCCAGTTCGGCGGCGTACGTCGTGAGCGTCACAGCCACAGGCCTGAACGCCGCGACGCACTCGCAGCAATTCACACTGACCGTTCCGTAGTTCGTTTGTCGCGTTTCCAAGCCGCGCAACGCGTCATCTAAACAAGACCCGCCCTCGACCCTCATGGCCGAACATTCGAGCTCTGCATTCGAAACGCTCATCCCCGCCCGCCTCGATCGCTTACCGTGGAGCCGTTTTCACTGGCTGATCGTCTGGGCGCTCGGCATCACCTGGGTGCTGGATGGTCTGGAAGTGACCCTGAAAGGCGCGATCAGCGGCGTTTTGCAGGAACCGCAAGTAATGAATTTTTCCGCCGCGCAAATCGGATTTATTGCGTCTGTGTACCTTTCCGGAGCGGTGATTGGCGCGCTCTTTTTTGGATATTTGACCGACCGGCAAGGGCGAAAAAAGCTTTTCTTCATTACGCTTGCGGTTTATCTGGGCGGTACGCTGCTCACCGCGTTTTCATGGAATCTCTGGAGTTTTTGTCTGTTCCGTTTCATCACAGGATCAGGCATTGGGGGCGAATACTCGGCGATTAGCTCCGCGGTCGATGAATTGATTCCTGCCGTTTATCGCGGTCGCGTCGAATTGATCATCAACGGCAGTTACTGGATCGGGGCAGCGGTTGGCGCGGCGTCCACCATTGTGCTTCTTGATCCGCGCATTCTGCCTCCGTGGCTCGGCTGGCGCATCGGATTTGGAATCGGCGCGCTGTTGGGACTCTTCATTCTTTTGCTTCGCCGCCACGTTCCCGAAAGCCCGCGCTGGCTGATGACGCATGGGCGCGAGGCAGAGGCCGAACAGGTCATCGCCTCGATCGAGCGCCGCGTGGAAAAAAACTGTGGCGAATCGCTGGCCGCACCTCAAGGCCTACCCCTCGTAATTCATCCGCGAAAAAGCTTCGGGTTCGGAGTCGTTGCCAAGACTATGTTTTCCAAATATCGCGCGCGCTCCTTCCTTTCTCTGTCGCTGATGATCTCGCAGGCATTTCTCTACAACGCGGTCTTCTTCACTTACGCGCTCATTCTGACGCGCTTTTATCGTGTCGCACCCGGGAGAACGGGAATCTACCTGCTCCCGTTCGCTCTTGGAAATTTCTTCGGCCCACTTTTGCTCGGCCGATTTTTCGACACCGTCGGCCGGCGCCAGATGATCTGCGCCACATACGGATTATCTGCCGCATTGCTTGTCTTCACGGGCTGGGCTTTCAGCGCAGGATATCTTTCGTCTACAACTCAGACTGCACTGTGGACGGTCATTTTCTTTTTCGCTTCGGCCGCGGCAAGTTCCGCCTATCTGACCGTAAGCGAAATTTTCCCGTTAGAGATACGCGCGCTGGCTATCGCATTCTTCTACTCGCTGGGCACAGCAGCGGGAGGAATTGTTGCGCCGTGGCTCTTCGGCTCGCTCATCGGCTCTGGCTCGCGCGAGAAGATTTTCTATGGATACTTGGCTGCCGCCATTCTCATGTTTGCGGCGAGCTTGATCGAGATGCTCTTTGGAGTAAAAGCGGAGCGGGCGAGCCTCGAACAGCTTGCCAGTCCGCTCTCGCTCGAATAGCTCGGATAACGCGCGAGCTGCCGTCGATTCTCAGCAGTAAGCTGCCTCCGGTTTCTACTCGATGGCGCACGTTCACCGAATGTTTTACCTTTTTAAACGGTCCATTCACCTTGGACTGGCGGCCCTGTCCCTTTGAGGGAGTGACTGCACACGGAGGCCCCAGCGGCCTTTGCAGTTTGCCCGCTTCGGAAGCCTCTCTCGGCCGCCAGCCCTCTAATCCTCGCGTAGTTGGCCTGTACAGTAATCTCAGTATTGTTCGCAGGATATTTCGGGACATAACATTGAATAGGAACACTAAACCCAGGGGGAGTTAAATGTCTGATTTATACCGTAGTACACCAAAACAAGAAGTTCCTACGCGGGAGCAGATCGCGCAACGTGCTTATGAGTTGTACGAGCGTCGCGGTTGCGAGGACGGCAGAGACATGGAAGACTGGTTTGCGGCGGAGAGCGAACTGCGAAACCAGAATGCGCCTGTAAGACCTATTTCCTCTTCTTCATCGAGCGACAGATCCCGAACTTCTTCCGTTTCCGCATCGCGTCGGCAATCGAAAACGCGTCCTTCGTTTGAAACGCCGAATCCGCCAAATCCAGTGGACCACCAAACTCACACATCGGAATTCTAGTGCTTTTTCACACGAACCGGCGCTGCGGAGCACATCTAACGCGCCAAATGCTCAAGCCGCTCCGCCGCCGGTTCGATTTCCTGCCTCCGCTTCCAGAAATTCGCCCATAGATCTCCAACGGAATCGATGCGCTCGGCCATCGTTCTCAAATTCCATTTCTCAGGATTCAGGCGTGTGCTGACTTCGTTCGCCTTCACTGGCGCCGACACGGGCGCATGCGGGAACGCACGCACTGTATATACTGCTGCGAGGGATTGCCCTGACGAATTCTGATGCGCGTCCAGATAAATTCGTCCATCAGGCCGCTTGCGCAAGCTCCGCTCCGCTGTCAGCAATTCGGGATGTTTTCTGTCCACAACGGATGCGACTGCTTCCACGAAAGTCCGCGCCTGCTCAAAAGTGTAGCGGGGTAGGACCGGAATAAAGACGTGGAATCCTGTTGCGCCGGACGTTTTGGAGAAGGCTTCCAGTCCCACGTCGTCGAGAATCGAAAGGAGAATCGTCGCCAGCTTCATCACGACCGCGAAGCCCGTATTTGGCGTGGGGTCCAAATCGAAAAAGATGTAATCGGGATGTTCCAGAGAACCTGCGCTGCTCGACCACGGATTGTGATCGATGCATCCAAGATTCGTAAGGTAAAGCAGCGTCGCGCGATCGTTGGCAACGAAATAATGAATCGGCTTCCCTTTGCCTTCGGAAATAATAGGAACCGTCTTCACCCACTCGGGAGTATTTTTATCCGCATCCTTCTGAAAAAACGCCTGGCCGTGAATTCCGTTCGGATATCTTCGCAGCACCAGCGGTCGGTCTTTCAAAAAAGGCAGCAGCAGCGGCGCCATGCGCGCATAATAGAGCAGAAGGTCTCGCTTGGTAATTCCATCTTCTGGAAAGTACACCTTGTTCAGATTGGTCAGACGCAAACGCCGTCCATCCACTTCGATGAAAACCTCTTCCGCCGAAGCATTTGCCAGCTCTTTATCAATCGCATCTGGATGCGAGCTTTCGCTTCCTGGCGCTGATTCCTTTTTTCTCGAATTTACGCGTGCGATTCGACGGCGCTTTCCTTTCGGTTTTTGACTCATTTGTAGTTCCTGCTGATTGATCGGTTCTTTCTTTTCTTTTTCCAGCGTGCATTCGCGCGGGTCTCGATCTTCTTGCAGTCCGACGAATCGCGGCTGCCGCAAATGCGTCTCTTCTGTCCATCCTCCGAATCGCGCGCGAGCCACAAGTTCGGGCCGCACCCAAGTTGCTTTCTCGCGCGTTGCCGGACGTTCTGCGAAGGGGCATCTGTGGGTTTTCAGCACTTGCAGACGCGGCCACAAATGCTTCTGCATATCCACTGTAAATCCGCTTCCTATGCCGCCGACAAAGATGAATTCGTCTCCGCTATGAAGGCCTAGCAGTAATGCCCCAAAATATTCGCGCGAGCCTCGCGGCTCAGTCCACCCTCCCACCACCGCATCCACTTCCTTCTCGATTTTGAATTTCAGCCACGCCGTCGTGCGTCCGCTGGGATACGCGCTCGATACCTGCTTCCCAATGATCCCCTCGAGGTGTTGTTTTTCCGCGAGCTCAAAAAGCCTTTCGCCTTCGCCTACCTGATGATCCGAATAGCGCATTACGCCGCTCGCGCCAATAATCTTCCTGAGGAATTCCTTCCTCTCGATCAGCGGAACCTGTCGCAGATCGTATCCATTGCAGTAAAGAACGTCGAAGACGTAATAAACCACGGGCACATCGTTCAGCAGTTTTCGTGAAGGATTTCTCACTCCCATGCGCGATTGCAGTCGCTGAAAGTCGCTTCTTCCCGTATCGTCAAGCACGACAATCTCGCCATCCAGAAGCGCTTCTTTTGCATGGACGCTCGAGGCAATCGCCGAAAGCTCTGGGAACTCTCCCGTGATTTCGCGTTTCGCGCGCGACCACAACCGAACCGCGCCATCTTCCACGCGTGCGACGGTGCGAATCCCGTCCCACTTGATTTCGAAAATCCAATCCGAATCCGATGAGGGATTTTCGGCCAGAGTAGCCAGCGCAACCTGCGGAATCTCCGGCATCGCCGATTTTCGTGCGCCTGGGAGCAACTCCGGCTGCGCGTTCGCCGCTGCTCGCGCGTGCCCATCGGATTTTCCTTTCTTCGCCCGCACCGGAAGCATCGGCTCGGCCACTTTCCCAGCGGGTCCGCTCGTGTCGGCTGCCTCGTCGCGATGCTTGATCATCAGCCATTCTTTTTTCGCTCCGTCACTTCTTCCGCGAATTCGCACCAGCACAAAGCTGCCCTTCAGTTTTTTTCCGTGCAGCGTGAACTTGATCTCTCCGCGCTCGATTTGCTCCGCCGCGCTCAGATTTCCTTCCGGCTCGAACGTTCCGCTGTCCCAGATGGCCACTTCTCCCGCGCCGTAATGGCCGGCAGGAATCGTCCCATGAAATGTCCGGTATTCCAGCGGATGGTCTTCGGTTTGAATCGCCAGCCGCTTGTCCGCCGGATTCAGCGAAGGCCCTTTCGGTACCGCCCACGATTTCATCACGCCATTCACTTCCAGGCGAAAATCATAATGAAGCCGCCGCGCATGATGCTCCTGCACTACAAAATGCTTTCCCTGCTGGCGCGCGACCTTCCCGCTTGGCTCCGGCGTTTCCTTGAAATGCCGCTTTTTTCGGTACTCTTCGAGTGACGCCATACATTTTGGATTATAGGTTGGGATTAGTGGAGCCTGAAATCAATCTATCGCGTACGGACTTTCCCGCTTTAGCGCTGCGGGATTTTCCCCGGCAGCGTGCCATTGCGCGTCCACTTTAGTCTGTTCTATGCTGGCAGGCGAGGTCGTGCCACTATGCCTTCTTCTTCCTGGAAAGGCGCCATCACCTTCGGATTAATCTCCATTCCGATTCGCCTGTACGCTGCCGCCCGCACTTATCGAGTCGAACTTCATCAGCTCCATAGCGTTTGCAAGACGCGCCTCCGTCAGCCGCTCTTTTGCCCCACCTGCAATCGCATGGTTGACCGCTCGGAAGTGGTGAAAGGTTACGAATACGAAGACGGCAAGTACATTCTCTTGGAGCCGGATGAAATCAAGAAGATTGCGCCGCGCTCGGCGCGTTCCATGGAGATTCTGGCTTTTGTGAAGGAATCCGAAATCGATCCGCTCTTTTTCGATTCTTCCTATTTCATTGTTCCGGAAGATGCTGGCCGCAAAGCCTACCAGCTTCTGCTGAAGACGCTCGAAGCGACAAAGCGCGTCGGCATCGCCAAAGTTGCCATGCATCAGCGCGAATACACGGTGTTCATCCGGCCCTATGATCACGGCCTGACGCTTCACACGATGTATTTCGCGAACGAAATCCGTGAGGCTCCGGGATACGGAAAGACGGAAGAAGCGAAGCTCAAACCGCAGGAAATCAAACTCGCCGAACAGTTAGTCGAAGATCTTTCCGAGCCTTTTCGGCTGAGCAAATATCACGATGAATTTCAGGATCGCCTGAAAGCGCTCATCGAAGCCAAGCAGAAAGGCCGCGAAATCACGTCAGCGCCTGAACCGAAGCGCGCTCCGGTGATTGACATGATGGCGGCGCTCAAGAAAAGCATCGCGGCTTCGCGCGCGAACCGCAAAGAGCCCCACCCCGTGACACGGCAGGCGGAATCGCGGCGCAAACATGCGCGCCGCGCCAGTTAATTTCCGCTAAAACGGACTTGTTGAAGGCGACGGCAGCGGTTTGCGAGGAATCATTTCATCGCGATTCGCCGTCAGGTACACCCACGAAGCCACGATCACGGCCATCTGCTTCATGTCCGGTTCTTGCAGCCGCTCGTAGACGTCCATATTGGAATGATGCGTGCGCGTTTCGTATTCGATGGGGTCCTGAATAAACTGAAATCCGGGAATTCCGACCGCATCAAACGAAAGGTGATCCGTTCCGCCGGTGTTCCGAATTGTCAGCGTGGTCATGCCCAGATCGTGGAACGGAACCATCCATTTTTCGAAGAGCGGAGCCACCGCTTCATTTCCTTGCAAATAGACGCCGCGAATTTCGCCGGTTCCATTGTCGATGTTGTAATACGCGTCGAGCTTCTGCTGCTCCGGCTTGAGCTGCATTGTTGCCGGGTCGCCGAAATGCTCCTTCACGTACGCCCGCGAACCCAGCAGGCCTTCTTCTTCGCCGGTCCACAGCCCGATGCGCACCGTGCGCCGCATTTTCAGGCCGCTGGCCTTCAAAATGCGCATCGCTTCCAGCATTACTCCCGAGCCTGCTCCGTTGTCCGTGGCTCCCGTTCCGGAATGCCACGAATCGAAGTGCCCTCCGATCATCACCACTTCATCCGCTTTGTCCGTGCCGGGAATTTCGCCGATAATGTTGAATGAATTCAGATCGTCGTCGTAAAATTTGTTTTCATCGTCGATTCGCAGCGTGACCGGAATCTTCTTCTCGAGCAAGCGGTAAATTCGCCCGTAGCATTCGCTGGCCATCGCAATGCTGGGAGGCGCGGGCGGCCCATTCGGATCGTAAGAACCTCCCGATTGGACGAAAACTGTTCCGTCATCTCCGCGCGAAGGCTCAATCCATCCCGCTGCGCCTTCGGCAACCAGAAAAGCCTGAATCTTCTGGCGAAGCGCTCGCAGCGCGCGAAATTGCGCAAAGCGATCGAGATTGCGCGCCCCGGGAATCGGCTCCTCGGACATTTCTTCGAGTTCCGCATCTGTGTATCGGTGGCCCTGCGCCTCGAAATGCGCCGGGTCGTCCGGAGGCGCCTGCGTCAGCACAAATTTGCCTTTCAGTTGCCCGCGGTACTTATCCAGATCCGCTTCGCTTGCGATTGGCGCAAGAACAGCCTCTGCCGTAACCGGCCCGCTCGTTCCCGGAGTCCACGCCAGCGGATACGCAATCAGAATGTACGGTCGCGGAGAAATCATCATTGCCGAGAAAAGCTCATTCGACCAGCCGCGCCCGAATTTCCACGGCTCGGTGTGAACATTGGCCAGTCCCCACTGCTTCATTTCATCTTCGGTCCATTGCGCGGCTGCGCGCATATTTGGCGAATTCGTCAGGCGCGGCCCATAGACATCCGTGAGGTAGCTCATGATGTCCATCACCTGTGAATGGTTAAAGCCGATGTCTTTGATTGTATAGATTGCATTCAGATCACTTGCATTCAGGTCCGATTCACTCTGCGCGCGCGCCGCAACCGGCAGTATCACAGCCACCGCAAGCAACACCCCCGCAACCGCCATTCCAAGTTTTCGCACAATCATCCTCCCCGATTTATTGCGCTTTTCTGCGGGACGCATCCCTCAATGAAAAAGCTACGCCTGAGACGCGCAGTCCTCTCCGCGCGTTTCATTGCCGGTAAACGGCCGCAACTGCGGATGACGATCCCTGCGCTTGCGCTTCAGCTTTGATTTATACGACTGGACAATACCGAAACAGCTCTCGTTGTGGCCGACTGAATCTCCATTCGCAGTTCGACGTCCGTGAGATGCATGGCCGCCTCGTGGATCACCTTTGCCAGCACAAGCTGCTCGGAAGCCTGAAGCTTTCGGGACTCATTGCATTTCGAGAAAAGCCAGATTAGCGATCGATTCAGCCGTTCTGTGGAAGAATTGCTTATGCGAGACACTTTGACGCCCATGCGTCGCTCCGTCGGGTAATCACACAGGTCGCTTCTTGCGGACCGAATGCGAGGAAGGGTACTCAGGAAGTAAGTTATCCTGATGTGAAGAAAAATTACCGTGAAGCGCGCGACCGGTCAAGCCGGCATGATTCCCAGCGTTCCTTAAAGGCAACAACGCTACATCCAACAGAGCACAAGGATTATCGAAACCAGCCGCCGTGGCCGCTTCCCTGGGCTCCGTTGAAATATCGCTTCGCACAGGAACCCTGCAATGAAGCCCAGCCCTACTACATGCCCTAGTAGAACATCGTTGCAATTTGCCTCATTGGGCGTTACTGTCCGCCACGTTAATCCGTTCTTTTTGACGATTTTTCGGAGGCTACATTCCATGGTGCGATTCCGCTCTTCTTCGACTCGTTTCTTTTTGTTTTCAGGATTCGTTGTTTTCGGCATAGCTCTGTTGATGCCAGCCGCTCTCGCGCAAGACCAATCCGTCGCGCCAACGATTGAGTCGGCGACTGCCAATTTGAAAATGCGCGCCATAGGGCCCGCCATCATGGGCGGGCGCATCGATGACATCGCCGTTGCCGAGACGGACCCCAAGACGATTTACATCGGCGCGGCTGCCGGCGGGCTTTGGAAGAGCACCGACAGCGGAATGACATGGACTCCCATTTTCGATTCGCAGCCCAACCCGTCCATTGGCGCGGTGGCAATCGCTCCGTCCAATCCTTCCATCGTGTGGGTCGGAACGGGCGAAGCCAACAATCGCCAGAGCGCTTCCTGGGGCGATGGCGTCTTCAAGTCCAATGATGGTGGAAAAACCTGGATGCACATGGGCCTGGATGACACTCAGGCTATCGGCAGAGTGGTCATTGATCCAACCAATCCTGATATCGTTTACGTCGCTGCGGTCGGGCACCTATGGGGCGCCAATTCTGAGCGCGGCCTTTTTAAGACTTCCGACGGTGGCAAGACTTGGAACAAAGTTCTCTTCATCAACGATGATACCGGCGTCACCGATGTCGCCATCGATCCGCAAAGCCCCACCACGCTCTATGCCGCTGCATACGAACGCCGCCGCACCGTTTGGGGGTTTAACGGCGGCGGCCCGGATAGCAGCGTTTACAAATCTACCGATGGCGGCGCGACGTGGACCAAACTTACCACGGACCTTCCAAATTCAGGCGATATCGGCCGAATCGCTGTCGCTGTGTACCGCAAAAATCCAAATATCGTTTACGCGCTGATTCAGAACAACAAAGATGGGGGCGTATTCCGCAGCGAAGATAAAGGCGCCACGTGGACAAAAATGAGCTCCGTGGATCCGCGCCCGTCCTACTTCAGCCAGATTCGCATTGATCCTAACAACGACCTCCGCATTTGGATGGGCGGTGTGAATCTCTACTACTCTGACGATGGAGGGAAGACATTTAATCAACAGCGTGTGCGCGACGTTCACAGTGACTTTCATGGCATTTGGATCGATCCGGAAGATTCCAATTTCATGCTCGTCGGCTGCGACGGCGGCGTCTATGAAAGCCGCGACGCCGGCCGCGATTGGGATCACTTGAACACCATGACTTTGGGTCAAGCCTACGAAGTGGGTTACGACAATCAGCAGCCCTATCACGTTTGCGCCGGCTATCAGGACAACGCCGAATGGTGCGGCCCCAGCCGCACGTGGTTTGCCGGAGGCATTCCCAATAGTGCCTGGTTCATGGTCGGCGGCGGCGACGGTTTTTACGTCAAGCCCGATCCTTCCGATCCTGACACGATTTACACCGAATCGCAGGACGGCAGTCTCGAGCGCCGCGATTTACGCAACAATGAGGCGCTGAGCATCCGGCCCGTTCCTCCAAACGATTCCGACCCACCGTTTCGATTTAACTGGGATTCTCCGCTCCTAGTTTCTACTCGCGACCACAACACCCTCTACTACGGTGGAAACTTTCTCTTCAAATCCACCGATCGCGGCAATACTTGGACAAAGCTCGGCGGCGACCTCACCACTGGCGTTGACCGCAACACCCTGCCAATTTTGGGTGCGCTGCCAACGAAAGATACGCTCTCGCTCTATGACGGCGTCGAGTGGTATCCAACGATCACTACGATCGACGAATCGCCGCTCAATAGCTATGTTCTTTGGGTCGGAACAGACGACGGCAATTTGCAGGTTTCCCGCGACGGCGGCCAGAATTGGGAAAACGTCGCCAGCCGTGTTCCCGGCGTCCCGAAAGGTACCTACGTAACCCGCGTTGTGGCTTCAAAATATGATGAAGGAACTGCCTATGTTACTTTCGACGGCCATCGCTCCAACGATTTTCACGTCTATCTTTTCAAAACCACAAACTACGGCCACACCTGGAAGAATCTCGGCGCTGGCATTTCGCAGGACATCGGCACGTTGCACGTCGTGCGCGAACATCCATCTGACAAGAATCTGCTCTTCGTCGGCGCGGAATTCGGCGCATATTTCTCGCTTGATGGCGGCCAGACTTGGAACAAATTGAATATGGGCCTGCCCACCGTGCCCGTGGACGACATTCAGATTCAGCCGCGCGAAAACGATCTCATCCTCGCCACGCACGGCCGCTCGATTTACATCCTCGACGATCTTACGCCGCTCGAAGCTCTCAATTCCCAGGTGCTCGGCGAAAATCTGCATCTTTTCCCAATTCGCAATACCATCGCCTGGCGCATTTACAACAACCGCTGGTTCGACGCCCAGCAGGTTTTTCTCGGCCCCAATCCTCCCGATGGCGTCCTCATCAATTTTTACTTGAAAGACAAACTAGCCAAAGGCCAGAACGTCACCATTACCATCCTTGATTCTTCCGGCAAGGCCATTCGCACAATCGAAGACCGCAATGCCGAAGCAGGAATCAATCGCGTCAATTGGGATTTACGCTACGATCCGCCCGTCAAACTTACGCCGGAGCAGGAAGAGGCTCTCGCTCAGGGCTTCTTCGGAGGAGGCGCGCGCGGCCCTTCCGCCGATCCGGGAACATATACCGTGAAAGTTACTCTCGCCTCGGATTCTCAAACGCAGACAGTCCAGCTCAAGCGGGATCCGCGAGTCCAGATCAGCGAAGCCGACGCCTCTGCGCGTCACGACGCCATCATGCAGCTCTATGCGCTCTACAAAACTGGTAATGACGGCCAAAAGCTCATTTCGGGCCTTAAGAAATCTCTCGACGATTCTCTCGACGCGTGGAAAAAGCCCGGCGCGCCCAAAATTCCGCCCGAAATACTCAAACAAGCGGAAGCCCTGCAAAAGAAGGTGAACGACCTCAGAGGCAAATTCGTCTCCGAGGGCGGCTTCGGCGCCGGCGGCCCGCTCCATTACACGCCGCCTCCGCTGCCTATGCGCGTCGGTCGCTTGATGTCTGAGCTCGACGGCTATTCAGCCGCTCCAACGCAGCCCGAAAAAGACGAATTGGTGTCCGTGTCCCAGGAGCTCAGTCAGGCGCTGGATCAGCTGCATGGCCTAATCAATACAGACTTGGCCAGCCTGAACAAAGCCTTGAATGATGCAGGAGTTCCCCACATTACAGCAGAGCCCCTCGCCGAGCAGCCTCGGCGCTTCGGAGGTACAAACTAGGCGCTTCGTTTACGCGTGCGGCCAGGCGCTCTTGTGCCTCTGACGGTACCTCCGTACCAGAACGGATTGAACCCTCTGGCCTATCGACCGCGCCGCCGCCAATCAGCATTATGGCCGTGCATTCGAGGTCGGTTGCGTCCCCCCGTGATCGGGCCTCGAAAGTGTTTGCACCTCCATCACCCATGCCCACGGCGGCCGGCACCCCCACCGGCCGCCTCTTTTTTTGGCCATTCGCTAAACCCATCATTTCGGCTCAATTTCAATTCCCGACATTCCATAGCCAAATTCCATTTCTAGTAGATTCCACGGGTGCGCAGAGTCGCACGTGCCGAGCCCTGTAACTCAAAATTTGGCTCTACGTTCCGCAATCCCGAGCATTTAACTTTTCATTGACCGCGCCCTCTGATTGTGGTACACGCCTTGCTCAAATACGCGCAGTTGTGCGTGTTTTGGGTGGGGGACGTGGGGTGCGTTCCATTTTCAGAAAGACGAATCGTTTGTTTCAGGCCTGAGCAGCCCTTGCCCCAGCATTTTCTTATATGGATTCGGCTCGGCAATCTAAGCGGAGGTGGGTCGTGAGGAAATTCTGGCAGCTATCGTTTTTGGCGGTCATGGGTGCAGCGCTCGTGCTTTTCAGCAGCGCGGCTTGGGGACAGGCGACCACGTCGCTTCGTGGCACGGTTACCGATCCCAGCGGCGCAGCCATTCCCAATGCCACTGTGCATTTGGTGAATTCCGATACCGCCGTCGAGCGTACCGCGACCACGGATCGGCAGGGCAGTTACGTCTTTGCCCAAGTGCAGCCCGGCAATTACGTCCTTCGCGTTGATGCCGCCGGATTCTCCACGTATGAGCAGAAGGGTTTCCAGTTGCTCGTCAACTTGCCCGCCACGATTGACGTAAAGATGAAAGTCGGCGCGGCCAGCACCACTGTCGAAGTCACTGCCGCTGCTCCTCTCCTGAATACCACTGACGCCAGCCAGGGCAACACCATGGCCGGCAGCCAAATCGCCGACATGCCCCTCTACGGCCGGAATGTTACGCAGCTCCTCTCTGTGCAGCCCGGCGTTGTCTTCACTTCCAATCGCAGCGACTTGGCCGCGAACGACACCCGCAGCGGCTCGGTCAACGGCGCGCACAGCGACCAGAACAACATCACCCTCGATGGCGTTGACGTTAATGATCAGGGGAATGGCTCCCCATTCCAGACCGTTGTTCCGGTAACCGTTGCTTCAGTCGAGGAATTCAGAGTCACTACCGCCGATTACGGCGCGGATCAGGGACGTTCCTCGGGTGCGCAATCCGCCCTTGTGACCAAAGGCGGCACAAACAATTT
>JASHRN010000254.1 GCA_030037335.1 Candidatus Acidiferrales bacterium
GGGTCGTAAAAAACCTGAAACACCTTCATGCCATTGCGGATCTCGGTTTGCCCAAAATACAGCGTCACGCCGCCGACATCGTGAAAATTTGAGTAGTAATCCACTAATTCGGTTCGCACGTGGGTCACGGGATCGCGCATGGCCACTTCCTTGCGAATCGGAAGATGCGTCAGCTTGGCAATGGCGATTCGTATCTCGTGCCCTTGCGGATCATCAATCTCGACCCAATCGGCTTCTTTCAAGTCCACGACATCGGGGCCGACATACCGGAAAATCATTCCGGGCTGATTGAGCCGATAACGCAGGATGTAATCCAAATCGAGCTGCAACTGGCTCTGATTATCGGCAATTTGACTCGCGGGCTCTTCGCTGACGCCTCCTCGGTCCAGGACCCAGCCCTGGTTTCCGTTTGAGATCTCAATGATGTTTCGTTTCTTGGAAAACTCCGTGCGATCTTTATCCGGAAATTTGACGTAATCCACAAAAATCTGATAATTGCTGAGCATTCCGGAGTGGCCGAATGTGCCTAGCCGGCCTCGGCAAGTGGAATCTTTCGCATCCAGGTAGGCGCTGCCTCCCAAAGCTTGAATCATGCCTTGCAGCAGCGCTTTGGCCTTTGCGGCGCTTTGCTCCGGCAGCAGGATTTCGCCATCCTGTGCACGGGCGGGCGCGCTTGCAACCAGCAGAATTATTCCCGCCGCAGCCAAAACGCAGAGCCAACTCCGCATTAGCCGCACAGGACCGCTCCTCCATTCACGTTCAATACTTCTCCGGTAATGAATGTGGAAAGATCAGATGCGAGGAACAGAATCGCGCCGGCAATCTCCTCCGCCGTTCCCACCCGGCCCAATGGGATTGCACTCATCGCAAATTTTAGTCCCGCTTTCGTTTTCAAAACGGGCTGGGACATCTCCGTATCAACCCAGCCCGGAGCGACACAGTTCACCAGAATGTTGTACTGCGCGAGTTCGGTCGAAAGCCCTTTCACGAAGCTGATGATAGCGCCTTTTGAGGCCGCGTAGTGGGAATGCATGGATTCGCCGCGCTGACCCGCCGTGGAGCTGATGGCGATAATACGGCCGGACTTCTGTGCAATCATCCAAGCAACAGCATAATGGACTGTGGAGTAAATGCTCTTTAAATTCACGCGGATCATTTCATCCCATTCGCGTTCGGACATTTTTTCGATGCCGATGTCCTCTACATTCCAGATGCCCGCGTTGGCAACGAGGATGTCCAAACGGCCCAAGCGTTCTTTTGCGAATTCGACGAGTTTTTTTGCCTCGGCATCGCGGCTCAGATCCGCTTTGAAACATTCGATTCGCGTGCCATGCTTGCGCGCCTCTTGCTGAACTTTCTCTGCAGCGGTTCGATTTTTATGGTAGCTGAAAACTACGTCCGCGCCTGCTTGCGCGAACAATCGCACAGAGGCCGCGCCGATGCCCCGCGATCCTCCAGTGATCAGCGCCGATTTGCCGGCCAAGGAAATCACGCATACTCCAAAGAAGCCATCGCATCTGCTCCTAATGTGCAAACATCACGGCAAAAACGGGAGTTCCTACTATAACAAAGGCAAGCGCGGGATCAGCAGATTGCGGAGTCTATCGATTGACGCTCGCCGTCCGCGCTGCCGCAACCAGATCACCAAATAGCGCCTGTGCAACACGGTCTTCGACCATGCGCTCAGGATGCCATTGAACTCCGATCACCCGATTCGCATCTCCGACCCACTCCACCGCTTCGATAATGCCGTCGCTCGAACGGGCGGTGACGCGAAGCTCGTGACCAAGCTCACGAATGGCCTGATGATGAGAGCTATTGACCTGCATCACGTCAGCGCGCGCGACTTCCACGAGCCTGCTTCCCGACTCAACGGTCACTTTGTGGAAGCGCTCGCTTTCCCCTTTTGCCGCGGCATGCTGGATGCGCGTTTGCACCTCGCTCGGAATATCTTGTATGAGTGAGCCCTTGAGATAGACATTCAGAATCTGTATTCCATAGCAAATCACCAGGATGGGCTTTCCCTCTTCGAAGCAATGCGCCAGCAACGCAAAATCGGTTGCTTCACGGGCAGAGTCCGGCTGTGCGGCAGCAGAGTGACGCGATGAACCGTATCTCGACGGATCCACATCGGCTGGGCTGCCTGGCAGCACAATCGCGTCCAGGTCGCGGGCCTGCTGTCGAAGCTCGCTGGCCGGCAAATTCAGTGCGATGGGAACAGGCGCGCCGCCGGCATGTTCCACCGATCGCACATAGAAGTCGTATTTTCTGCGGTCATCCTTAAGTTGTTCCTGGAGAGTGCGATAGGGGATCCCTACGCGTGGCCGACGCTCTGGATTGTCGATTTCGCGCATGGAAACTCAATCGTACCACCCGTCGAAAACCCTAGCAACATACGCAGCCTCGCTGGCAGTGCCTTATAATGACGAACCCCGCTCGGAAGGGTCAGCACTGTTTTTCTCGGTCTCGACCATCGCTCGCCATTGCCGAGCCGTCTGACCCTTCTGTATTGTAGGCAACAGTGATTTTCGGCGGCCCAATGAACCGCAAGATGTGGCGTTACACCAGCGTAGAAGATGGCAAGAAGGGTCACACGAGACAGCTCTCACGTCCCTCTTGGCGGTTGGCGCTGCGGCCCACAACTGACAAGGCTCAGAGCTTTAGCAGACTCTGGCTGTCAGGAACCGCAGGTTGATGCCTTCGCGGGCTACGAAAACGCCAGACCATTCCACCCACAAACAAAGCCGCCGCTAGACACCACACGGCAAGGTTCGGCTGATGGGCGATGAAGGTTCGCGCTCCTTCATAAGCGCCGAGAAGTAGGCCGACCCCAATTACCAAATCGGCCGGTTTGGTTAGTCCTGGTTTCAACATCGTCACACCTGCTCGGGGGCTACCACACTACCGCGATAAGTCGCGACGCATTTATGGCATCCTGATAAATCACGGTCCTTCGCAGAGGCCGCACCGACCGATTTGCAAGCAGATCAAGCCGCAAATTGCGCTCGCTTCTTCAAACACCGTACCACACAGTTCGCACTCGCCGCCAGTAGTGATTCAGCAACGCAGAATTAGAGCATCACCAGCCTCGCGCTGCGTCACCATGGAATCGAGCGAGCGAAGCGCCGCACCGCTTCTGAAAATGCAGCGGGCTGGTCGATGTTCGCAATATGGAAAGCGTGCGGTATCACTTCCAGCCGGCCGTTTTGTGCCACGGCGAGAAAACGCTTCTCGTGCATGCGGAATCCCAAATCGGCCGAGCCATTCAGCAGCAACACTGGTCCCGGATACGCGGCGAGCTTCGGCGCAAATCTCCGGCGCATGACTTCGCGAATTCCCGCAGCGCCTCCTCGCATAAAAAATCCCGCCGAGATCAGTGGCTCCGCACGCCGTCGGCCGTAAGCGGCAATAAAAATCGTGCGGCTCATTGCGTTCAACATCCGCTCCGGCATTTTTGCCATCACAAAGGAGAGGGCTCGATAGGGAGCATTGTACCAGCCGTCCGGCTCAACGGACGCGCTAGCGATCACCAACCCTGCCGCTTTTTGGGGGTAAGACGCGCCGAATTCCATTGCTATGTAGCCTCCGAGTGACAGGCCGACGATGAGCGCCCGCCCGCCCGCCGCCCGATCCACGACGCTCGCAAGCTCCTCGACGGCTTGTTCCACGTGGAACGGCTCGCCTCGCCGCGAACCATGTCCGGGCAAATCTTCGCAGATGACGCGAAACTCGGAAGAAAGGAACTCGACCTGTGGCTGCCACATATGCCTGGTAACGCGCATTCCATGCAGGAAAACGATAGGATGAGCATTCACAGGCCCGGAAACGTCATAGCTCTGCAGATTCGAGGTCTGTGCGTTGGCCATTCTGGGCGGAAATTCTATCCTGCTCTACAAGTTGCGAAACACAACGAGGTCAAACACTCGCTGGCTCAGCGCGCCGGGATGCGATCCGTTCCCATAAAATCCTGCAGCGCTTCAGGAATCAGAATGGAACCATCCGCCTGCTGATAATTCTCCACAATGGCAATCCAGGTTCGCCCAGTCGGCAAACCCGATCCGTTCAGCGTGTGGACGAATTCGCTTTTCCCCGTTTTCCCTTTGAATCGAATTCCTGCGCGGCGCGCCTGAAACGCCTCACAATTCGAGCAGCTTGAAATCTCCATGAATTCATTCGCAGACGGAACCCACACTTCGATGTCATACGTCTTGGAAGATGCGAATCCCATGTCGCCCGTGCAAAGCTGCATGACGCGATAGTGCAACCCAAGCCGCTGGAGCAAATCTTCCGCATCGCGCACCATTTTTTCCAGCTCCTCGTAGCTGCTCTCCGGGCGCGTGAATTTAAACATCTCGACTTTTTGAAACTGGTGCTGGCGCTTGATTCCGCGCGTGTCCTTTCCTGCTGCGCCGGCTTCGGAGCGGAAGCACGCCGTCCAGGCGCACACATTGACGGGCAGCGCGTCGGCATCCAGCGCTTCGTCGCGAAAAAGATTCGTCAGCTCCGTTTCCGCGGTCGTTGTAAGCCACAGGTCAGTGTTCTCCAGATGGAACATATCGCCCGCGAATTTCGGCAGCTTTCCATCCGCTATGAGCGAAGCAGTGTTGACGATGAAAGGCGGTAGGATTTCCGTGTATCCTTGCTCGCGCGTGTGCACATCGAGAAAGAAATTCGCAAGGGCACGCTCGAGCCGCGCGCCAGCGCCGCGGTAAAGCGCGAAACGAGTTCCCGCTATTTTTACGGCGCGCTCCAAATCCAAAATGCCTGCTTTCTCGCCCAGTTCCCAGTGCGGTTTCGGCGTGAAAGTGAACTTGGGCGGCGCGCCCCAGCGACGAACTTCCACATTTCCTTCCGCTCCGCTCCCCACGGGCACGGAACTGTGTGGAATATTGGGCACGGTCAGCATAAACGAGCGCAGCTTTTCTTCGAGCTCTGCCGCTTGGGCATCGTCCGCCTTGATTTCTTCCCCAATTTGTTTCATACGCGCCATCAACGCGCTCGCGTCCTGGCCGCTCTTTTTCAGCCGCGCGATTTCCTCGCTGCCTTTGTTGCGCTCCGCTTTGAGCCGCTCAACGGAAGTGATGCGCTGGCGCCGCTCCGAATCAAACTGGCGAAAACCCTCCAGATCGAGCTTCGCGTTGCGATGGCGCAGCATCTGCTCGATTTCGCCCAAATGCTCGCGGAAATAGCCGAGATCAATCATGAGTCAGGCTTAACTCCTGCCGAGAGTCGTTAGCCACCTGCTACTTGCGCGCATAGTGGTTGGCTCCCATGAAATGCAATGAAACGTATGGCGCGTCGCCCACAACCCAGCTATCATGTCCGGGCGGCCCGGGCGGAATGTAGAACAACGTGCCTGCGCGGAGTTCATGGATTGTGCCATCCTCCATCGCCGCCGTAGCGCAGCCGGAAAGAACCAAACCGGTATGCTCCACGTTGCAGCGCGAAGCGCCGACGCTTGGGCCAACGTGCACAGACCATTTCCATCCGGGCTGATAAGTCGCGCGGCCAATGGTCATGCCTCCAATGCGCACGATCTCGAATTTGCCTTTTTCGAAGGTGCGCACTTCATCCGGCTGCTCGAATCTCTTCAGAATCGTTTCCAACATCTGCCCTGCTCCTCTTTCATGCGCTTCGCGCAAGGGCCATTATTCTATGCCAACTTTTCCGGCAGACCTCTGGGATAAATTGCACGAGCTGCGAAGCTTGTTCTTCGCTTACTCTGAGGCCCGAGCGGGAATGCGATATGATGGAAGCGAATTGCACGCTGCGGAAAAAAGGAATTACATCGTCCAATGAATCGTCCTGAGGTTTACATCATCAGCGCGGTACGAACGCCCATCGGCAAATTTGGCGGAGGACTCGCCGAATTTACCGGGCCCGATCTTGGCGTAATTGCTGTGCGAGCAGCGCTCGAACGCGCTTTTGGCGCGCCATTGCCTCCTGAGCGTGAGCCTGGAACTGGCGAAGCTATCAGCGAAAGCATCGCAGGCGCAAATAGCCCCTCGGGCGAAAAATCTTCCTCGCAGCCGCGCTTGCATGTCGATGAGCTGATTTTCGGCAACGCGCGTCCCGCGGGAGTCGGCCCAAATCCGGCGCGGCAAATTGCGTGGCGCTCGGGCCTGGGCGACGACGTGCCCGCTTACACCGTGAACATGGCCTGCGCGTCGGGATTGCGCGCCATTCTCCTCGGCTGGCAGCAGATTCTGCTCGGTGAATCGCAGCTCGTTGTGGCGGGCGGGGCGGAGTCCATGTCGAAAGTGCCCTACCTTGTCGACGCGCGCTGGGGCGTGAAGATGGGCAATCAGCCTCTCGTTGACGCAATGTACCGCGATGGATTTTTGTGTCCCATTTCCAAAATGATTATGGGTGAAACGGCCGAGACGCTCGCAGGAGAGTACAAGATTTCGCGCGGGGAGCAAGACGAATTTGCGCTCGAAAGCCACCGGCGCGCCGTCCGCGCCCAAAGCGAATGTCTATTTAGCCGCGAAATCGTGCCCGTGGAAGTAAAAGACAAGAAAGGCAACGTCGCGCGAATCGAGAAAGACGAGCATGTGCGCGCAGACGTCACGCTCGAAAAACTCGCGAAACTTCCTCCCGTTTTCAGCAAAACGGGAACAGTTACCGCCGGAAACGCCAGCGGAATCACCGACGGTGCCTCGGGTGTGGTGCTGGCGAGCGAGCAAAAAGTTCGCGAGCTGAATCTGAAGCCGCTGGCGCGAATCGTCGATGCAACAATCGCCGCCGTCGATCCGCGCATTATGGGCATTGGGCCGGTGCCAGCGGTGCGCAAACTGCTCGCGCGAACCGGAACCAAGCTCGAAGATTACGCCGCGATTGAATTGAATGAGGCGTTCGCCGCGCAAGTGCTTGCCTGCGACCGCGATTTGCATTTCCCGCGCGAGCGGTTGAATCCTAACGGAGGCGCCATCGCGCTCGGCCATCCCATTGCGTGCACCGGCGCGCGCATCACGACGACCCTACTGCACGAACTGCGGCGCGAAGAAAAATCGGGCGTGGGTAATCGCGGATTGGCGACGCTGTGTGTTTCCGGCGGCCTCGGCGTGGCGATGGAGATCGAAACCGTCTGAGTTAAACGGAAAAGGACATTCTGAGAAGCTCGCCTGCGAGAGGCAAGGATCCGATTGTAGGCCGACGTGTTGGGTCGGGCCGCACGGGCCGATACAAAACAGCGGCCCCTACACAATCACCCGCTCTGCATTCTGCAGTGGGCAGGCGGAATGACAACAAGACATTAAGGCAGCGAGGTATTACGATTCGCGCTCGACGGTGAGCGTCACCGTCGCGGTCACATCACGATACAGCTTCAGCGTGATCGGATACTCGCCGACAAGCTTGATCGAATCGGTAAGCTGGATTTTGCGCTTGTCGATTTCATAGCCTTGCGTCTTGAGTGCGTCGGCGATGTCGCCCGAAGTCACTGAACCAAAGAGCTGATTGTTTTCTCCAGCCTTCCGCGAAAGCTTGAGCGCAACTGTCGCAAGCTGCGTCGCCTGCTGCTGCGCGCTCTCGCGTTCCGTCGCTTCCTTCTTGGCAAAAGCGGCGCGCATTTTTTCGAGTCGCTTCATATTCGAAGCGTTGGCGGGAATGGCGAGCTTCTGCGGCAGCAGATAGTTGCGCGCGTAGCCTTCCTTCACAGTCACCACCTGGCCGCGATTTCCAAGCTTCTCGACATCTTCCTGCAAGATTATTTCCATGGCTCCATCCTCAAGAATTTTTGCGTATGCCTCTGATTCTACAGTTCTGACGCAAACGGCAGCAGCGCGATATTCTGCGCGCGCTTGATGGCCACCGTCAGCCAGCGCTGATGGCGCGCGCACGTTCCCGTGATTCGGCGCGGCAGAATCTTTCCGCGCTCCTGCACGAATGACTGAAGCATTTCCGGCTTCTTGTAATCGATCAGGTCGATTTTGTCCACGCAGAAGCGGCAGACTTTCTTCTTGCGCACATAATTTCGCTTGCCCCGGCGATGTGGACCGCCCGGTCTTCCTCCGGGTCCCCCAGGACCTCCCGATGGCCTTCCTCCGCCGGGCGAATGTGAATGCGGCGCTGACGACGATTGCGCAGGCGCTTGCGACGGTGCTGCTGGTGTTTCTTCTGGCATTGAGTTTCTCCCTTATCCTTTTGCCGCGGCCTGTTCAGGCGCCGCGGGAGCACCGGCTCCCGGCGAGGCCGGAACGGCTGCTGGCTTCCGCGGACGCCGCGCCGCGCGACGCTCACGTCGCTTCGTGAATTTCTCCTGACGCTTGATTTCTTCATCCAAGCGAATGGTGAGATATTTCACCACCGCGTCAGAGACGCGCAGCCTGCGCTCCAGCTCCTTCAGCAGTTCGCCATGGCTTGAACGCAGCAGCAGATACACAAAAAAACCCTCGCGCAATCGCTTCACGCGATAGGCCAGTCGGCGCGTGCCCCATTTCTCGATTTTCTCGAGCTTCGCCTGCTTTTCGTCCACGGCGTGCTGCAGCGTGGCAATCAGTTTGTCGATTTCCGGTTCCGGCGTGTCCGGCCGGCAAATAAAAATCAAATCGTAAAGTCGTTCTTCCATTTTTCCTCGTTTCCTTCCACCTCAGGAACTCGCTTCATTTTCGGCACCCTCATCGCCCGCCGCTTCCCGGCGGTTGTACTTCGACATCGCTCGGCCCACGCCTTCCGCCAAGATCATTTCAATCGCCTCGGCAGCCGTTTCGATCATCTTGATCGCAACTTCGCGAACATCTTTTCCCATCGGCGCCAAATCGTAAGCCGCCAGATCGCGCACCGGAAATTCGGGCCGGATGCCCAGGCGCACGCGCAAGAATTCATCCGTCCCGAGCGCGCCGATCACCGACTTCAAGCCGTTGTGGCCTCCGGCGCTGCCGCGCTCGCGAATGCGAATCGCGCCCCACGGGAAAGCAATTTCATCGCTGATCACGATGGTCTCGCGGGATTCCGCTTCGTACCGCTCAACCAGGTCCGCAACGGCGTGGCCGCTCAAATTCATAAATGTTTGCGGCTTGGCCAGCGCCACTTCGTGTCCCGCGATTTTGCCGAGCCCGACGTACGATTGCGCTTCCGGACGCGTGACGCGAATCCCAAACCGCTCCGCCAAACAATCAATCGTCAAAAAACCCAAGTTGTGCGGCGTCCACGTATATTCGCGACCGGGATTGCCAAGGCCAACGATGATTCGCATCCAAGCGTCCCCGCCGCGCGCGCAATCCTGGCGTGCGTGTTATTTCTCCTTGCCCTTCTTTTCGCCCTTCTCCGCCTCGGCCGCGCCTTCTTCGCCTTCTTCTGCTTCCTTCTTGCCCTTCTTGATGACTTCCGGCTCCGCTGGCGCCGCTTCCGTGGTGGCCGCAGCCGCTTCCGGTGCAGCAACCTCTTCTTCCTTCTTCAGAACAACTACGTGAGCCAGCACGCGCTGCGGATCAGTGATTAGCTTGATCTTGTTCGGGTCAAGCGGCAAATCCGCGGCACGCAACTGCTTGCCTATCGTCAATCCGCTGACATCGACCTTAAATTCTTCCGGGATGTCTGCCGGAAGGCATTCGAGTTCGATTTCACGCGTGACCATTTCGAAAATTCCGCCCTGAAGCTTCACGCCTTCCGGCTCGCCAAACGTATGCACCGGCACTTTCACGCGCATGCGAACGTCCATTGCGATGCGCAGAAGGTCGACGTGGAGCAGCGCTCCGCTGACCGGATCGACCTGCCAGTCTTTCAGCATCGCCTGCTCGTCTTTCCGGCCTGACACTTGAACCTTGAAAATCGTGTTGTGTCCCGTTTCCGAGCGCAGAATACGCGCCACTTGCCGCGCGTTAACGCTCATCGCCACTGGCTCATGCTTTCCGCCGTAGAGCACGGCGGGAATCTGTCCAGCGCGGCGGGTTCGGCGCGCCGCATGTTTGCCGCGTTCTTCCCTTGGCGCGGCTTCCACCACAAATGCTTCCATACGTCCTTCCTTCTCCTGCTCAAATTAGGATCGACAACGAATCGCTAAATAACGCTAAATAAAAAGTTCGCTGATCGAACTTTCCTCGTGAATCGACCGAATTCCCCGTGCTAAAAGCTGCGCCACACTCAGCACTTTGATTTTCGGGAGGCGCTTCGCTTCATCCGTGAGCGGCACCGAATCGGTAACAATCACTTCCTTGATCGGCGACTTGCAAATCCGCTCCACCGCCGGGCCGGACAAAATCGCATGCGTGCACCCGGCATAAACTTCCGTCGCGCCTTCTTTCAGCAGCGCTTCCGCGGTCTTCACCAGCGTGCCTGCGGTATCGATGATGTCGTCAATCACGAGCGCCGGACGCCCTTTCACGTCTCCGATCAGGTGCATCACTTCGCTGACGTTTACGTCGATGCGCCTCTTATCCACGATGGCCAAAGGCGCATCCATCCTTTTCGCGAAAAATCGTGCTCGCTCCACTCCGCCCGCATCCGGCGAAACAACGGTCGCGTTCCGAATCCCGTTATTCTGAAAATATTCAACGAGCACAGGAGCAGCAAACAGATGATCCACCGGAACATTGAAATACCCTTGAATTTGCGGCGCGTGCAGATCCAAAGTCAGCGCGCGGCTCGCTCCTGCGGTCTCTAACAAATCAGCGACGAGCTTTGCCGAAATCGGAACACGCGGACGGTCCTTGCGGTCCTGCCGCGCGTATGCGTAATACGGAATCACCGCCGTTACCCGCCACGCCGACGCGCGCTTGAACGCGTCGATCATCAGCAGCAATTCCATCAGGTGAAAATCCACAGGCTGGCTGCACGCCTGCACGACAAAGACGTCGGCGCCACGCACGTTTTCCAGAATCTGAAAGCGCGTCTCACCGTCGCTGAATTGTCCGCGCTCCGCCTTGCCGCGAGGCACTCCCAGATACTGGCAGATCGCCTCGCACAGAACAGGATTCGCGCTTCCGCTGAATATTCTCAGCTTATCGCCGCCCAAAATCGTCCTCGTTTGCGATTTACCGCGGGAGCATGGCTCTGCGGTAAGAGTCTCGTGAGAGAGTTCGCGCTACAAAAACCTGATCTTCCGGAAACGCTCGAGCGGCTCGGCGCACCTGCGCTGGGTTTCGGAAGATTCCGAACACCGCCGACCCGCTACCCGCCAGCGCGGCTTCCGCTGCTCCTTCCTGAAGCAATCTCCGCTTGATTTGACCCAAGCGAGGATGGCGGCTGAAAACGGCTGCCTCAAAATCGTTCTCAAGGCCGCCGCTCTGCCGGCTCCAGCACAGAGCGCAGAAACTCCACATTTTAGGGGTTGCGGCACGGGTTGTCAATCGTTCATCAATCCATGAATAGGCGTCACGCGTGCTGACTCCAATCTCGCGCGGAGACACAACCAAAACGCTTTGCGCCACAGGAAGGTCCGGCAGCGGGTAAATCTCGTCGCCGCGATGTACGCCGAGAGCGCGTCCGCCAAAGAGAAAAAATGGCACGTCCGCCCCGAGCGAGGAGGCAAGCTCCAGGAGTCGCGGCAAGGGCACGTCGCGCCGCGCCAATCGGAGCGCGCCAATGAGAGCCGCTGCCGCATCGCTTGATCCTCCACCAAGCCCGCGCGCTACAGGTATTCGTTTCGTAAGCCGCGCGCGAAATCCGTGGCGCGTCCCGATTTCTCGCCACGCAGCCTCGATGGCTCGCCACACCAGATTGCTTGCATCGGCGGGAACCGAAAACTGTTTTTGATCCGCGCCGGCAATTTCGAGCTTTATCTCGCGCGAAGGAGTTTTTTCCATTTCCAACGAATCGTGCAGCGAAATGGACTGGAATACCGTTCGCAGTTCGTGATAACCGTCGGGGAGCTTTCCGGTAACGTGCAGGCACAAATTGATTTTTGCAAATGCCCGCAGGCGGATTTTTTTGCTCATGCTGCTGGCGTTAAAACCGGCTTTCGCTGTCAGAGGATCGCTGCGCCGAGCGTTTCAGGCTCTTCAGTTTGTTTTCAAGCTCGTTGACTTTTGCCGGCTGGTAATCCGCGGGCAAGGCCTTCTGCCACCAGGCGAGCGCCTTCAGCCATGTTTGCTCGGCACGATCCGGCTGACCCATCTTCGCGTAAACATCACCCAGATGGCCGAGGATTGTGGGGTCCGTGGAATCATGGGAAATCGCCTGCTGCAGATATTGCTGCGCCTCGGGAAGATTGCCCTGCTTGAAATAAGCCCACCCGAGGCTATCCAGATAGGCGCCATTGGTGGGATCTTCGTTCACCGCGCTGTGAATCATGGAAATCGCTTCGTCCAGGCGAATGCCGCGATCCACCAGCATGTATCCGTAGTCGTTCAGCACCTCCGGATCGTGCGGTTTTATCTCCAGTGACTTCCGGAACATTTGTTCCGCCTCATCGTAATTTTTCTCATCGTTATAAATCGCACCGAGCAGGAACCAGACGCTTTCCTTGTCCGACGGATCATGGGACAGATCAAGCGCGGAATTGGCGTCACGTACAGCATCCGCGTAGCGCTTCCCGTGATCCTCTACCTGCGCAAGTTCCAGATAGGTATCTCTGTCGATCTGGCCGTTGCTGTTGAGGCTGCGCAGTACTTTCGTCGCCTCATCGACCTGACTGTTATCACCAAGCAAATTGGCGTATTCAAAGGACAACTGAGTGTCGTTCGAGTCCGCTGCGCGGGCCTTCTCTGCCTCGGCCAGTGCCTGTTTGATGTTCCCGCTCGCCCGGTATGTATCGATGAGCAAAAGTTCGCCCTCTTTTTCGCTCTTCGGGCCCAGATGCTTCATCTCCTCAAAAGTGCGTTCCGCCGAAGCAAAATCGCCCGCGTCCCGGTGCGCCATTCCCAACTGCTCATAGAGAATCGCAAGCGCGCTGGGCACCGGCTGGCCGGAATCATGCTGTGCTTTGACTCCGGCGATAGCGTCCGAGAGTACTTCAATGGCGTCCTTGTATCGCGCTTGCGCTTCATAGAGCAGCGCCTCGTTGTAAAGCACTTCAAGAAGTAGGTCGCTCGGCGCGTATTTTTTGGCCTGAATAATCGCCGCTTCCGACTTGTCGAGCTGGTTCATGTGCCGGTAAATCTGAGAGATCCGCAAATAATTCTCAGCGTTATCGGGCTCCATTTGGGAAAGCTTTTGATACTGCTCGAGCGCCCCCTGATCATCATTATTGTCGAGCATCGCCTTAGCCAGGTTCGCGCGGTGAGTCGCTTCGTCAGGGTCCAGCGCAACAGCACGCGAAAACGCTGCCTCTGCCTTGGCATTGTCTCCCGTCTTCGAATACGCCTTGCCGAGCAAATCATAAAGCGTCGGATCATCCGAAGAACCGGCGGCATTTTGCAGCAGCGCAATTGCGTCTTGCGGACGTCCTTCCTCCAAATAAAGCTGGCTCAATTGTTCGAGCGCCCCGGCACTATCCGGCGAGCGGCTCAGTATGCCACGCAGTTGGTCTTCCGCCTTTTTCGGCTGATTTTGGAAGCCGTAAAGCCGCGCCAGCCAGAGTTGCGATTCCACATCCGAAGGATCGAGTCTTTGAAGCGCCTGCAGTTGCTCTACCGCCGAAGCAATCGTTTGCTTCTGCGTATCATTGTCCGTTTCATCCGCTAATTCGTGAACGTAAATTCGCGCCAGCAATCGGTGCGCGGCAAGATTGTCAGGGTCCTGCTGAAGGGCCGCCTCGGCTGTCTGTATCGCGTCCGCCGTGCTTCCCGATTCGGCGTAGACTTCGGCGAGGCGCGCGGTAATCGCCGGATCCGCATCCAGCGTAAGCGCCTGTTTGTAATAGTTGATGGCCTGCTCCGCATCTTCGGATTTGCCGGACGACTCGAATTGTTTTTCCGCCAGCGTGCCGAGCATAAAGTCGGTATACGCCTGGCTGCGCTTGGTTTGATCCGGCTGCGAATAAAGCGAAGAGCTATCGGGAGACTTTGTCGCTTTTGGCGGCGTGACACTCTGCGCCGCGGCCCCGCTCGCGCATAGCGCACCAGCGAGAATTGCTTCTGTAAGATGGCTTTTCATGCGTGCTCCCGTTTCCTCTCATTATTGTACACGCATCGAGAGGGGTCAAAGGTTCCCGGCCTGCGATTTCCTCGCGTTCAATCTGTTCGATGCGCGCGCGGGCGCACGCGGTTAGTGGCGAAAATGCCTGACGCCGGTGAATACCATGGCCAATCCAAAACGATCTGCCGCGGCGATCACTTCATTATCGCGCACCGATCCGCCCGGCTGGATCACCGCCATCGCACCCGCTTTTGCCGCTTCCTCGACACCATCGGGAAAAGGAAAAAATGCATCGGACGCCACCACACTGCCCTTCAAAGGCAATTGCGCCTTCATTACCGCCAATTTCACCGAATCGACACGCGACATTTGTCCCGCGCCAATTCCCAGTGCCTGTCCTTCGCGTGCAAAAACAATCGCATTGGACTTCACGTGCTTGCACACAATCCATCCGAAAGCCATCGCGCGCCTCTCGGCTTCCGTAGGCTGCCGCCTCGTAACCGTCTTCCATTCCGATTCCGCCACGGAACGATGGTCCGGCTCCTGAACAAGCATTGCGCCGGCGATGCGCTTCAGTTCCAATTCTTCGCCCGGTGCAGCGGACGGCATTTCCAGCAAGCGCAAATTCTTTTTTGACGAAAGCTTATCGAGCGCTGCTTTGTCATATCCCGGCGCCGCGATGCATTCCACGAAAAGCTTCTCCAGCTCTGCCGCGGTCTCGCCATCCACGCGGCGATTCAGCGCAATCACTCCTCCGAATGCAGAAACCGGATCGCACGCCAGCGCCTGTCGATAGGCTTCCGCCAACGAAGCATTTTCCGCCGCACCGCAGGGATTGTTGTGCTTGATAATCGCCACAGCAGGTGATGAAAATTCACGAGCCAGCGACCACGCGGCGTCCAGGTCCACCAGATTGTTGTAAGAAAGTTCCTTGCCATGCAGTTGCTTTGCAACAGCGAACCCCTCGCGCGTCCGGCCTGCCGGACGATACATTGCTGCTTGCTGATGGGGATTCTCGCCGTAGCGCATGGCCTGCTGGCGTTCAAAATCGAAATGCAGCCGAACGGGCAGCATTTCGCCTTTCGCCGCAAGCCGCAGATGATTCCCCGGATCACCTTCGGCCGAAAGCCGTTCCAGTTCGGTGGTGATCATGCCGTCGTACCGCGCCGTCACCGCGAACGCTTTGCGCGCTAACTCCAGCCGCGTGTCCAGACGAATGTCACGCGCTTTCGCAAGCTCGTCGAGCACGCCGGCATAATCGCCAGGATCGGTCACCACAACCACGCTCTCGAAGTTCTTCGCCGCTGACCGGATCATCGTCGGCCCGCCGATATCGATATTCTCGATCAGCTCTTTCGCGCTCACTCCCGCCTTGCTCGCCGTCGCTGCGAAGGGGTAGAGATTCACAACCACCATGTCGATTGGTGCAATTCCGTGCGCCGCTGTCTGCTTACGGTCCTCGGCGTTACCCCGGCGAAACAGAATCCCGCCATGCACTTTGGGATGAAGCGTCTTGACGCGCCCGCCCAGCATTTCCGGCGAGCCGGTCAGATCGGCCACGTCTCGCACCGTGATGCCCGCGTCGCGCAAGAAACGCGCCGTGCCCCCCGTGGAAACGATTTCCACGCCCATCCTGGAAAGTTCCGCTGCGAACTTGTCGAGCCCCGTTTTGTCGTAAACACTAATCAGCGCGCGTTCCACCGCCACAGCCACCTCCATTCAAAAAAAGGCATTCCAGTTTATTCGCTCGCGCCGGAATCGAAAAGCAAAGAATCAATGAATTAAAACGAATGAGCAGGAAAGCAGAACTTATCACCAATGGCGTGCCAGAAATACGATAACGCAGACGCACAAGAGCCCGAATCAAATGACGAGTTGAGTCTCGCTTATTCGCTGCAGCCGGGCCTGTGGAGCTTAGTTATCCGAATAGTAGCCTTCGCGCACCTGCACAATCAGATCTTTCTTTTTCGTGGTGAGAGCAATCGTGTGAAAGCCCGGTCCCGCATTGGAATGATCCGGCGTGTAGCCGAGCGCGTACTGATTTCTCAGCCCTTCTTCAATCTGAGCGAACACTTGATCAACGGTCAGCTTCTTCGAAATTTCAAACAGCTCCCCGCCGGTCTCGTTCGAAATCCGCTTCAGGATGTCTTTTCCGTTTGTGCGCGATTCCTGCGGGTAGCGGTTCCCTCCTCGTCCGCTTCCGCCGGGCCATCCGCCGCCTCCGCCAGGCCACCCTCCCCCGCCGCCCGGCCAGCCTCCACGGCCGCCCCACCCTCCGTGGTGGCCGAAAGGGTTATCGTTTGATTCGTGGTCCGCGAAGTAAATGCAGTACACGGATGTGTCGGCGCGTTGCGCTGCTTCAATCGCACTCGTGAGAGTTTCTTTGCTGCCGCGATCGACTCCATCCGACAAAACAAAAATGGCCTTGCGCCCTTGCTGCTTCTTCATTTCGTCGTTCGCCGCGAGATAGATCGCATCGTAGAGCAGCGTCCCGCCGCCGCTGTGCGCCTGCCCTCCCTCGCGACCGCCGGTACTCGAACCATTCTGATCCGGATCGGTTGTGCCGCCGCCATCATTGCCGTTGCCTGTGCCGCCGTTGCCACCGTCATTCCCATTGCTGAATTGCGGTTGCGGTGTCTGCAACTGTTGAAGCGCGGCGTTGAGCTTTGGACGCGATGCGGTCAAATCCTGCAGCAGCTCAACCTGATGATCAAAGTGAATGACGAACGCTTCATCCTTGTCGTGCAGCATTTGATCCAGAAATTTGTAGCTGGCGTCGCGCTCGTCATCGAGAACATTCCGCTGGCTCAGGCTCGTATCGACAAGCAAGCCCAGCGTCAGAGGAACATTGCTCTGGACCATGAAATGCGTGATATTTTCCGGCCGGCCATCCTCTTCGAGCCTGAAGTCCTGTGCGCTCAGCCCAGGAACGTTTTTGCCCTTCTTGTCGCGCACGTTGACATACAGATACACAAGTTTCGCTTCAACATTTATTTTCGGCGTGGCTTGCGTCTGCTGGGGCGGGGCAACTTTTTGCACCGGAGGATTGATTGGTCCCACGGGAGACTGTGCATCGGCTATGCTGCATGCAAAAAGAAATGCTCCAATCAAAACGAACGCAAGCACGCAGCCTCGCGCGAATTTCGCTTCGAAAAGCCCAGCATCACCAATTGAATTGTCAAAGGACATCGGTAGAGGGATTCACCTAGAGACAGCGAGGTTGCCCAGTCCAATTCGGAGTTGCCCGCGAGCCCAGCTTCAGCCTCATCTTCTACTCTGAAGCGCGCATTCGGAATTGCTCTTCGCGCTGCCGCAGCAGATAGTGATCTGTCATCCCGGCGATGTAATCGCACACCACGCGATGCACCGGCTCAGTGCGCGCACGCTCCGTGTAGCCGCGCGGCATTTTCTGAGGATGTTCCAAATAAAGCAGAAAGAGTTCGTCGAGTGCCGCGACCGAGCGCTCACGATCCTGCACAATGGCCGGGTTTTCGTACAATCCGGCTCTCAAATATTTCTTCAGTTGTGCATTCTCCGCCGCTGCTTCTTCAGAAAATGAGGCGAGGCGCTTCGTATTTCTCCGGATGTCTTCCACGGAATCGACGCCCGCGCGCTGAATCTCAGCTCGCGTATTTTCGATTAAATCCGTAACAGAATGATCGAGAATTTCTTTCAGCGCCCCATTGAATTTCAATTTCTTTTCGCTGCGCGGATGGCTGCGCTCCACATTCGCATACGCGCGCGCAAAAACAGGAGCTTCATCGATAAGCGAATTCAATTCAACCAGGCCTGCTTCGAACCCCTCGTCCAAATCGGCTGCGTTGTACGCGATTTCATCCACCACATCGATGAGCTGCGCTTCAAGCGGCGGCCGCTCCTCAAGAAGGTACTCGGAAAGCTCGGGGAACTCCGCCGCCGAATAGTCGCGCGAATGCTTGACGATCCCTTCCCGCACCTCAAAGGTTAAATTCAGTCCCGGAAAATCCAGGTAGCGCTGCTCAAAACTTTCCACGATCCGCAGCGCATGCAAATTGTGATCGAAAAAATCTCCGTGTTCGCGCATTCGCAAATTGAGCTGCCGCTCGCCCGCGTGTCCGAATGGTGGATGGCCAATGTCGTGCACAAGCGCGAGCGCTTCGACCAAATCGCCGTTCAATCCGAGCGCGCCGGCCACGGTGCGTCCAATCTGCGCCACTTCCAGTGTGTGCGTCAGCCGATTGCGGAAATGATCGGAGAAGCGCGTAGTGAAGACCTGCGTCTTCGCTTCGAGCCGGCGAAATGCGCGTGAATGCACCACGCGATCTCGATCGCGCGCGTAATCATTGCGATAGGGATGCTGCGCTTCCGGAAACCGCCGGCCACGCGTGTGCGTAACGTCCATCGCGTAGGAAGCGAGCCTGATCGCGTCATTCATCGAATGGCATTGTAGCGAAAGCGCGCCGCGCTTCCCATCGCCATCGAACCAGGTTACTCCTCCTTACTTGGCGTATGCTTGTCGATGTGAATCTGCGCTCAGGCGAATCCGCCGCTGCTTCGATTGGCCTCTGCCTTACGTGCGTTCACTCGCGCAAAATCCAATCCAGCCGCGACTCAACGTTTTTTCTTTGCAAGCTGTCACAGACAGATCTCGCTTTCCCGAAGTATCCCCGCCTCCCCGTGCTGACATGCGCCGGCTACTCTCCAGCATCACCCGGAGAAAAATAACTTCGTTTGAAACACAGAAATACAAATCTGGGAGATCGCTCGGACTGAAGTTTAGGAACTGACCCGCGCCTTCAGCTTCACTCGCCCACCTTCTATGCTGACCGTATATTCGACTTGCGATGCAGCCTTCTTGGATTTGAGCTGTTGCGTCTTGCCGCGTACGAATTTGCTGAATTCCTCAAAATTCGGCGTTCCGCCCTTCTCGCCGGTCGCCGTGCGCGCTTCCACCAGCTTGCGGTAGAGTTCTTTAATTTTCCCGCCTTCACGTTCCGGATCCGAGAAGTTCATCGAAAACGCAGAACCGTCCGGACTTGACGCCGCATGCACGGCTTCCGCCTTGGCGCGCTCCGCCTCGATCGCCTTCGCCGCCGCGCCGAAGTGCCGGTGGCTTCCTTCCTCCCGCTCCTTCAGTTTTTTTCGCCAGATTTCGCAGTATTTTGCAAAGGTCTGCGACAGATTCGTGTACCGGAACCGCTGCGCATAATTCATCTCCGCGCCGCGATCTCCGTAGCGCTTCATCAGCGATTCCACGCGCCACTGCGTATCGGAGGGAGGCCGCTTTCGTCCGCCGCCGAAGTACTGCTCGTATTCAATTTTCAGAGTGCGTATATCTTTTTCGATCTGTGAGAGATCTTCTTCGATTGTCGCCATGGTCTCCGCAATCGGAAAAGCAAACCGGGGCTCTCTGATTATCGTAGGAAGGCGTACACCACCCGTCAACAATCGCCTCCCATCACGTGTCGCAAGAGTATGCCGCCAGACTCTGCCGCTTCTAATGGCAATTCATGCGGACGAAGTTGCGCACATTTTGCGCGTGTGCTGAAATATCTCCACCATGTCCTCTCCCGCGCAAAAGAAAGCAACTTCCGCAGACTCTGCCCGCGCCGCGCTCTTGCGCCAGATTCCCTCCGTCGATGAAATTCTGAATCGCCCCGAAACCGCAAGGCTCGTTCAACTCGCCGGCCGGGCACTGGCCATAAGCGCCATTCGCGAGGCCCTCGCCGATTTGCGGGCGTGGGCTCGCAACGAAACTGCGCACCCTGCGTTTGACGAGTCCGAACTCCATTCCGCAATCACCCGCAAGCTCAACGAACAAATCACGCCTTCTCTTCAGCCCGTCATCAATGCCACAGGAGTTGTCCTTCACACCAATCTCGGCCGCGCGCCCCTCTCGAAACAATCCGTCGCGCGCATCGCCGCCACTGCCACTCGCTACTCCAATCTCGAATACGATATCCCCGCCGGCCAGCGCGGCAAACGTGACACCCACACCAGCCGCGCGCTCGCCGAACTCTGCGGCACCGAAGCGGCAATCGTCGTCAACAACAATGCCGCCGCCGTTTTTCTCGTTCTGAACACTTTGGCAAAGAGCGGAGAAGTAATTGTTTCCCGCGGCGAGCTCATCGAAATCGGCGACGGCTTCCGCATCCCCGAAATCATGGCTGAAAGCGGCGCGCGGCTGCGCGAGGTCGGCACCACGAATCGCACTCGAATCGCCGACTATCAACGCGCCATCGCTCCCGAAACACGGCTGCTCCTGCGCGTCCATCCCTCCAATTTCAAAATCGTCGGATTTACAAATCGTCCCGAACTGGATGAGCTTGTCTCTCTTGGCCGCAAGAAACGCATCCCTGTTTTCGAAGATTTAGGCTCGGGCTGTCTGGTCGATTTGCGCGTGGCGGGCGTCAGTGAACCGGTTGTGCGCGCAAGCTTTGCTGCCAGCGTTGATATTGTGACTTTCAGCGGAGACAAATTACTCGGCGGCCCTCAGGCGGGCATCATTGCCGGAAAACAAAAACTCGTCGAACGCGTCCGCCGCAATCCGCTCTTCCGCGCGTTGCGCGTCGACAAACTCACGATCGCTGCTCTCGAAGCCACTCTCAGCGCCTGCCGCCGTGCCGCTTGGGACGAAGTTCCCGCGCTGCGCATGATTCGCATGCCCGCTGAGGAAATCGCTCGCCGCGCCAGCGCCTTTATGGACAAATTACGCGGTAATTTGCCGCCGGGAACGAGCCTCGAATCGTATGCAGGATTTTCCGTGATCGGCGGCGGCTCCACGCCCGATCAGAAACTGCCCACCACGCTGATCGCCATCCGTAGCAGCCGCTATTCCGCCGCGCAGATCGAGGAGCGGCTCCGCAAATTGCAAGCAGCTGAGCGCGAATCCGTTCCCGCTATTGCGCGAATTGAAAGGAAAACCGTCATCCTGGACTTGCGTACCGTCTTTGAAGAGGAAGAGCCGAGCCTCGCCGCCGCGCTCGCCGCCGCGCTCGCCTGAATCCGTCGATTCAAATGCCGCGCGAGCCACACACTCAGGTAGGCTCCGCGAATCTGCTTTTACTTTCCGAAGCTCTGTACCGCCGCCGCTTCGTTATCGTACACGTCGAACACGGTCATCAGCTTCGTCACTTGCAGCACTTCCTTGAATTTTGCGCCGAGGTTGCAAAGCTTCAGCATGCCGCCCTGCGACCGCGCGCTATGGAACGTCGCCACCAGCGTGCCCAGGCCAGCGCTGTCGATGTAAGTCACATTCGACATGTTCAGCACAATCTTTTTCTTGTTGTTCGCCAGCAGTCCTTTCACTCGCTCTCGAAAGGAATTGCTCTCGTCGCCCAGCACGATCCTCCCATCCAGATCCATTACCGTCACACCGCTCACTTCTCTTTCCGTCATTCTCAACGCCACGTGATTGCCTCCTGGCAAACTCGAATTTCAACTTTCGCAGTTTCCGCCGATACCTTCAGTAATAGTCCGAACACGACATATAGTAGCCGCAAGCCCTGCAAATCAACTTGCACCGATGCTGCTCCAGCTTCCGAAAACACACCGGACAGTACACCGAAGCGTTCGCCGGACGCGACTTCGCATCCTCGTGGGCAGCCGCGCGGGATTTCGTTCCTCCGCTCGCGGCAGACTCTCCTGCTTCTTCCGCCCCCATCGGCCCAAAGGTTATAGCATAACCGGAGCGGGTCGCAAAGCAACCTACTCAATTTCGCGCCTGCCAGAAAAATCGCCGCTGACCAGCCGCCGCTGCGCTAAAATGGATGCAACCGATCCTGCGAAACGGGCATCCCCACAGTAGGGCAAGGGGGAACGCCGGGAGTTCATCATGACTCGTCATGTGAGGTTCGGACTTCTTGCTGTCGGACTTCTTGCGCTTCCTATCATCGCTTCGGCCCAAACCAGGATTGCCCCAGCCGTTCGTTCTGCGTGGCATCCGATGCGAATGGCGCCGCCCGCTGTGCATGCTGCTGCTCCAACACACCCGATAATCGTGCGTCTGCCCGTAACTTCCACAACCCGTCAGGGCGAATCATCATCATCTGCTGCCGCAGCGAATACATTGGGTTTTTCTATTTTCCCGAATAGTACTTTCGGATTCATCCCTTCCACCGCAACCTCTTTCGATCTTAGCCAGCTTTTGAATAATGTGCCTGGGTTCGGCTTCGACTATACCCATTTGGCCGCGCTCAATGGAAATCTCGGCGAACGCGCTTTCATAGATCCGGTTACGCAACAAGACATCGCTTTGGCCGAGCAGTTGTCGCGGAGCACTCCTGCGTTTGCAGGCGGTTTCATTCCGTTCTGGGGCGGATACGGCTATTCCGAACCTGTCGAAGAAGAACCTCAGCAACAACCACAGGTCATCGTCTTGCAGCAACCGGTTCCTCTGGCGGGGTCGGCAAGCGCTTCTTCTCCCGAAGCCGCTGCCGCCGAAGAGCAATCGCCACTGCCCGATGTCGGCGGATTCACGCTTGTGTTGCGCGATGGAAGCAAGATCAAAGCCGTGGCGTTCACGCGCCAGGACGATCAAATTGTCTACATCACGAGCGACGGAGTGCGGAATTCATTCCCGGTCTCTGATCTGGACGCCACTGCAACGCAGCAGCTCAATCAGCAACACGGCACGCCGTTGCATCTCTCCCTCTGAATTTCCCTGAGAAATTGCGCTAGCGCCGTGGCGGAATGGGATCCGGCATGAAATACCCCGCCTCTTGCGGTAATCCCGCTCGTTCAAATTGAATCGTAGTGTGGCTAATGTGAAATCGCTGCTTCAGCCGCTCGCGAATAGCAGTGAGAATCCTCTCGCTTTCTTCCATGTGCATGTCCGGAATTCGCGCGTGGCAGGAGAGCGCCTGCAACTCCGCCCCAATGGTCCAAACGTGAATGTCATGCACTTCCTCCACGCCTGGAACCTCCAGAATTGCGTGCGCCACGGCCTCCAATTGCAGATTTCGCGGCAAGCCCTCCAGCAGAATATGGCTGCTCTCGCGCAAAATTCCCACCGCGCTCCATAAAACCATGATGCCGATGGCGATTCCAATCACCGGGTCCACCCAGCTTACTCCCGTCCAGCGAATCGCAAGCGCGCCCACGATGATCGCCACATTGGACAGTGCGTCGCCGAAATTGTGGATCAGAATGCTGCGCAGGTTCAGGTCTCTTCGTCCTCGCACCAGCGCGATGGTTATGCCGCCGTTCACCACCAGCGCAAAAACAGCCACCCAAATCATCAGTTCCGTACCCACGTGCACGGGACGCCGCAGCCGCTCGTAGGACTCCAACAAAATGTACAGAGCCACCAGCACAAGCAGCATCGCGTTCACGAATGCGGCCAGCACGCCGGAGCGGTGATACCCGTAGGTTTTCTCCGGCGTCGGAGGCCTCTCCGCCAGCCGCACCGCAATCCATGAAATTAAAATCGTGGGAAGGTCCGTCAGGTTGTGCACGCCATCGCTAATCAGCGCGATGGAATGGCCCAGAGTCCCTGCGGCAAACTCAGCGATCACCAGCGCCAGCGTTGCCGCCATCGCTCCGCCCAGCGTGGCTGAAGAGCCGGCCCCGCGGTGGTGCGAATGGCCCTCGCCGTGACTGTGTGCGTGAAGGTGCATCAGCAAATTTTACATGTAACGTTTCCGCTGCGCGCGCTTTTCCGTAATGCGCGTTCGCGGATCTGCCTTGCCCTAGAAGCTCACCACCTCGACACTATCTTGGAACATCTCATTTGACTTGGCCCTATGCCAACCCTAATCTGTTTTTGCAGCATCGGGGGCGGGGACTTGGAGCAGGGACTCCATTTGAGAACCCCTTCCATGCATCCACACTGCGCAAAATTGCACTTCTGGGGCGTACGCGGTTCTATTCCCACGCTGGATCGCGGAATGTGGCGCTATGGCGGCAACACGCCTTGCCTCGATTTCGTCGCGCCCGATGGCACCCGTTTTGTCCTGGACTGTGGTACCGGTCTGCGAACCCTGGGTAACCAATGGGCAAATAATGAAGGCGACCAGCCGATCCAGGCGCACGTTTTCGTAACCCACTATCACTGGGACCACATTCAGGGCATTCCTTTTTTTCGTCCTTTCTATCTGCCGCAAAACGATTTCCACTTTTACAGCTTTCAATCGAAGTATCTGGGCCGCGACAGTCTCCGGCAGGTTCTCGAAGCTCAGCTCGCCCGCCCATATTTTCCCGTGGATCTGACGCTGATGCCCTCCGGCCGCAGCTTTTCCGAAATCACCGGCGGCGAGCAGTTCGACATCAACGGCACGAAAGTGATTACGCGCTGGCTCAATCATCCGCAGGGATGCCTCGGCTACCGCTTTGAAACTTCGGCTGGCACCATTGTTTATGCCACCGACAACGAACCTGGCGTGCCGGAGCTGGATGAAAATCTGCGCCAGCTCGCCAGCGGCGCCGATATTTTCATCAATGATGCGCAATGCTCGCCCGAACAATTAGCGTCGTCGCGAAAGGGCTGGGGACACTCCAGTTGGCTCGAAAGCGTAAAAATGGCCCGCGAATGCGGCGTGAAAAACCTCGTGCTCTTTCATCACGATCCCGATTCGAACGATCGCGTCGTGGACGGCTACCTCTACGCTGCACGGCAGGAATTCCCTAGTACTTGGGCGGCGACGGATGGCATGGCCGTTTCGCTTCGCGACGGCCAGGCAGAATTTCACCTGCGGCCTTCGCGGCTCGGCCAGCGGCGTCCTGTGCATTTTTCCGCTACCGTCAGCGGACAGTCGCGCGATGGAGCGCGCTTTCAGGAATACGCCGTGCTGAAAGAGATGAACCTTCGCGGCGGCTATCTGTGGCTCTCGCATTCCCCGCAGTTGCAATCGCAGATGGATATCCGCGTCGACTGTGGAACGCCGGACCAGCCGAATCATTTAGTGCTGCGTGCTTCCGTGGTTCACTGCGATGTGGGGCGCGAAAAAGACCGCGTCGGTGTCGGCGTGGTTTTCGTCGATGAAACAGAGACAGCGCTTCCGCTCGATTAAATCCCCGCCGAAAATTTCAACCTTTCAATCCGTCGATTTCCCTCATGCGCGCGAATGCTCGGCGCACATGCGGAATGGTAATCGACCCGCCGACAATCAGCGCCACATTCAGCGCGTCAATCACTTCGTCGCGTTTCCATCCCTTCTGCGCGCACTGCTGCAAATGATAGGTGATGCAATCGTCGCAACGCAGCACGGCGGACGCCACCAGCCCCAGCAATTCTTTCGTCTTCGCGGGCAAAGCGCCCGGCTCATACGCTTGATGGTCCAGCGCAAAAAAACGCTTCATCCCCAAGTGCCCGCAGCCGAGAATCTCCTCGTTCATCTCCGCGCGAAATTTTTCATAATCTGAAATTTTATCTGCCAAAGGTCTTCCTCCTTTGCGCACGCAAAACCGATTCTTGAAAGTCAACCCGCCATTATGCGCAACCGCGGGAGCGATTCGCCAGCCCGAAGCGATTTTCACCCAAGCGAGTGACGGGTCACAAGCCGTCGAACATAAACACCCAGATTGAAAGCGCATACCAGCACCGCAACGGTCACCAGCAGCGCGAGCGGCACGTTGGGATAGATAGTCGCATCGAGGCAATGCAGCAAAAACGGCCCGTGGTACGGCAAAATCCCAGCTTGGGCTTCGCACCGGTTTTCCGCAACCGTAAGTGGGCATGGTGCGGCAGTTGTTTCCGTGATGATGCCCCAAACTATCGTCGCGATGTGTATGCCTCCAAGCCACGGCCGTCCGCGCGTGAAAATCGCTCCGAAAATCACCCACGCGATGTACACCAAGTGCACTATCAATACCGCATCGGCCAGCGCAACATAGGTTTCGCGGCTCACAAGCAAATCTCAACTGAATTATAGCTGCGCCCCTGATCGAAACCATCGGAACAGCAGACTTCAGAAGCACGGCTTGACCGCAGGGAATAAACCAGCTAAGAAGGGAACGAGCGCTGATTGGCCACTTCCCGCCACGCGGAGGCTTTCTTCTTCATGATCGAGTCCAAACCTCCCCTGGGGAACCCTAACCGAAAAAAGTGGGTGAGCCTAGTCCCCTACGGACTGAACCAGCAGCATCCGAACGCCTACAAAGACATCCTCGAAACAATCTGGGAGAACCGCGACCAGCTCCGCTACGCATGGCGCATCCTGAATAACGGCTGCTGCGACGGCTGCTCACTGGGCACCACAGGCATGCACGACTGGACCATGCAAGGCGTGCATCTGTGCGCGCTGCGACTCAAGCTGCTTCGTCTGAATACCATGCCGGCGATGGATCTACGGCTGCTTGAAGACGTGGACGCGCTCCGGAAAATGCCCACGCGCCATCTCTCGCGACTGGGCCGGCTTTCGGCGCCGATGGTGCGTCGCCGCGGAGATAAAGGCTTCCGCCGCATCACGTGGGACGCAGCGCTCGATATCGCGGCGAAGAGCTTACGTGAAACAGACCCGAAGCGCATCGGCTGGTTCTTGACTTCGCGCGGCCTGACCAACGAGTCCTACTACGCCCACCAAAAAGTAGCGCGCTTCTTCGGCACAAATCACGTGGACACCAGCGCGCGCATCTGCCATGCGCCAAGTACCGCAGGCTTGATGGCGACCGTAGGATGCGCGGCGACGACGTGCTCCTATTCCGATTGGATCGGAACGGACCTGCTCATTCTGGTTGGCACCAATATCGCCAACAATCAGCCGGTGAGCACGAAGTATCTCTACTACGCAAAAGAAAAGGGCACGAAAGTTTTTGTGGTGAATCCCTATTTCGAGCCGGGCCTGGAGCGCTATTGGGTTCCCTCCGTGGCAAAAAGTGCGCTTTTCGGAACGAAGTTTGCCGACGATTTTTTCCCAGTGCACATCGGCGGTGATGTCCCGTTTTTTTATGGTGTGCTCAAACACCTCATCGAAAACAACTGGCTCGACCGCGTATTCATCGCCGAGCGCACCGTGGGATGGAGCGACGTCGAAGCCAAGGCGAATAGTTTTTCATGGGAAACGCTGGAAGAAAGCTCAGGACTGACGCGCGCGGATATGTTCCGTTTCGCGCAGGCATTTGGCAGGGCGCGCCACGCCATCATCGTCTGGAGCATGGGCATCACGCAGCATCGCTATGGCAGCGACAACGTGCGCGCCATTGTGAATCTGCAACTAGCGAAAGGAAACGTCGGCAGGCCGCACACGGGCCTGATGCCCATTCGCGGCCACAGCGGCGTGCAGGGCGGCGCGGAAATGGGCGGGCAGCCAAGCGCGTACGTGATGGGCGTTCCCGTGAACGAGGAAAATGCGCAGCGTCTGGCGCAGCCGCAAATGTGGGGATTCGCGCCGCCGACGTGGAAGGGTTTGACCGCGGCGCACATGATTTTGGCCGCCGAGCGTGGCGAAATAGACGCGCTGTGGCAAAGCGGCGGAAATTTTGTCGACACGCTACCGGAACCGGAGCGCGTGAAAAAAGCCGTGGACAGAATTCGCCTGCGGATTCATCAGGACATCACCGTGAGCTCGAACATGCTGGTCGATCCCGCAGACACAGTGCTGCTGCTGCCAAGCCGGACGCGTTACGAGCAGCGCGGCGGCGGAACGGAAACAAGCACGGAGCGCCGGATTATTTACAGCCCGGAGATTCGCGGCCCTCGGCTCGCAGAAACGCTTGCAGAAACAAAAGACGAATGGGAGATTCCGGTGCTCGTCGCGCGAAAGGTCGACCCCAAACGCGCAGAGAAAATCTTCGCGTGGAAGGATACGCACGACATTCGCGAGGAAATTGACCGCGTGTGCCCCACGTACAAAGGAATCGCGAATTTGCGCAAGAAGGGCGACAACTTCCAATACGGCGGCCCGCGTCTGCTGGTGGATAAATTCCTCACGCCCGACGGCAAAGGGCATTTCAGCGCGGTCGAGTTGCCGGAGGAGAAAATCCCAGCGGGACGTTTCCTGCTGGCCACGCGCCGCGGTAAGCAGTTCAACAGCATCATTCACGGCGAGAAGGACCCTCTGACCGGAGCTGCGCGCAACGACATTTTCATGGCGGCGGAAGATGCCGAGCGCCTCGGCGTGAAAAATGGCGACGCAATCATTGTGCGCAACGACCGCGGCGAGTTTCGCGGACGCGTGCGCATCGATCGCATCAAGCCGGGCAGTGTGCAAGGTCACTGGCCGGAGGTGAATGTGCTCGTCGCCGCCGGATGCCTTGATCCAAGTGGCGTGCCGGATTACAACGCGATTGTGGAAATTGTTCCGGCTGCGCACGCAGAAGCAGCAACCGTTACGGCAGAGCCTGCGACGGCAGCGGCCACATAAGAGCGAACGGAGTTAGCAATGGATTCGCCAGCGCGGAATGTGCGCGATATTGACGTCACGCTTGTACACGAATGGAACGACGGCTCCATTCGCGCGCAGCAGGATTATCTCGCGGGCGAAGAGCCGCTGGAGATTCGCGTTGGCGAGCATCCGCTGACGGTCACAATGCGCACGCCGGGTGATGATTTGGATTTAGCGGCTGGATTTCTTTTCACCGAAGGCTTGATCGAGCGCCACGAGCAGATTCTCTCCATCGAACACGCAACCGAGTGCAAAGCGACGGAGCGAGGCAACATTGTCCAGGTGAAACTCTCAGCAGATGCAGCGCTGGACCTGGAGAAAACGTGGCGTAATTTTTTCGCGGCCTCAAGTTGCGGAATTTGCGGCAAGGCTTCCATTGACGCGGTTCGCGCTCGCGGAGTGAAGCCGCCGAATCGCGATTTTCGCGCAAGTCCTGAAATGATTTGCGCTATGCCGGAGAAGCTGCGCTCGAAACAGCAAATTTTCGGGCGCACGGGCGGCTTGCACGCAGCGGGATTATTCAATGCAAAGGGTGAGCTGATCGTCGAGCGCGAAGACATCGGCCGCCACAATGCAGTTGACAAAATTGTGGGATGGGCGCTGCGCGACGGCAAGTTGCCGTTCTCGGAATGCGTTCTGATGGTCAGCGGGCGCGGCGGATTCGAAATCGTGCAGAAAGCCGCAATGGCGGGTGTGCCAGTGCTCGCTTCGGTTTCGGCGTGTTCGAGCCTCGCCGTTCAGTTCGCGCGCGAAATCGGCATGACCCTGATCGGCTTTTTGCGTGACAGGCGCTTCCTCGTATACGCAGGAGATGAACGGCTAAGTCTCACTAATGAGGTGCGCCGTAAATTCGACGAGGAACATCACAGTGAGCGCTGATCCCGTAAAGGAGAATGCGTATTCATTTCTCGTCGACACCTATGAAACGGAGATCCTGAAGACGCTGGGGATTTGGGAAGCTTTCCCTGAGACCGCTATGAATTTTCGCCCCAGCGCGAAGTCGCGTACGACGCTTGAGCAGATGGATCATCAAATTCAGTCCGAGGTCGGCTGGATGGTCAAGATGCTGGGAATTGACATCGGCGATTTTCAGCCGAGCGAGAAATCGAAGCGCGGCTACATCGAAAAATATCGCGGCGATGCAGCGAAACGGCTCGCCATTCTGCGGCAGAAGCCCGAAGGCTGGTGGCGCGAAGAAGCGAAGTTTTTCGATGTGATGCGCTCGCGAGCGTGGATCTTCACTCGGCGGCTGAACCATTCGACCCATCACCGAGGGCAACTTGTCGTGTATCTGCGCCTGCTCGGCGCGAAAGTGCCATCGGTCTATGGGCCAACGGCGGACACAGGCGATGCTGTGATTTATCGGTTCTGATTCCTTCCGCGTTTTCCAATATACTCCCGTACCTTTACATTTTCGGAGGTCCTGGATGAAATACGCTATTTTGCTCTTGCTGATTAGCCTCCCTCTTTGCGCTCAAGCTACTAAGCCTCCCACAACTCTGCGCGGAATTCTGCTGGAGCAGCTGCGCACCACGCACACGCAGGAAGATTGGTTCGCGCCGGCAAGCGTAGTGGTGGCCGGATTGACCGCGGAGCAGGCCAACTGGTCTCCGGGGCATGGCGGCCATCGCTTACCACATCGGCCAAATTCTCTACGTGCGGAAACTCGAAGGCGCCTGGGATCCATCGAAAGGCGTGAAATAAGCTGGAAGAGTCAGGCCCTTACTGCTCAACCATTTTTCCAATGATGACGCGGTTGCCGCCCTCCGCTTTGGCGCGGTAGAGCGCGTCGTCGGCCACATGCAGCAGGTTCGAGGCCGCGTTCCCATGGACGGGAAAAGCGCTCACGCCCAGCGAAAGCGAGCCTGGATTCAGGAACATTTCGCCGTATTGAATGGCGATATGCCGAAATTCGCGAAGCAGCAACTCGGCGCGGCGTTCCGCGGTTTCCAGCGAAGTGTCCAAAAGAATCAACACGAACTCGTCACCTCCGTAGCGGCAAGCAATATCACCTGCGCGAACCACTCGCGCCACCAGCTCGCCAAACGAGTGCAGCAGAGTATCTCCCGCCGCGTGACCGTAAGTGTCATTGAAAGTCTTGAATGAATCCAGGTCGCACATGATGATCCCAAGGTTGCGCCCATCGCGGCCGGCGCGGTGAATTTCGCGCGGCAGTGTTTCGTCGAGGTAGCGGCGATTGAAAAGCCCGCTGACAGGGTCGCGTATGGATTGCGCGCGAAGATTTTCACGCAGCCGCAGATTCGCAAGCGCCAGCGCAATGTGTCCGGATAAGGTTTCCACCAATTGCTGTCGCGCGGAGAGCAGGCGCTGCTGGACGTCGGCGGATTGGCTCATCTCATACGGGCCGCCCTGCACCGTCAGGATACCCAGAGTTTCGCCGGAAGCAATCAGAGGAGCGCAGATCGAATTCACCGAATTCAAACGCGAAAGATGCGGGCACAAAAGCGGACTGCTCGCATCGGCAACGCGATGCACTCGGCCGCTGCGCAGCGCCCAGCATTCCTCCGGCGTAAACACCGCTTCGCTGAGGGGTGGCTGGCCCCACTTGACGGTCGCTTCAAGCAGGTTCACCGAAGCGTTCCATTCAAAAATTGCGCCGGTTCCCGCGGGAAACAGCTTCGGCAACGATTGGTCGAGGATTAGATGCGCTTCATCCGCCGTAAGGCACGATTGCAACAGAGTGCTGAGCTGCTGCACGAAATTCATTTCGCGATTGCGCTGCTCCAGATTGCGGATTGTCTCGGAGAGCTGACGGTTGGCATCACGGAGCGCGTCCTCTTCCGAAACTGAAGAATCAACCTCCCTTGCAATAAGCGCGATACCCGCGACATAGCCGGAGGAGTGGTGAATCGCCGACAACGACACGGAGAGAGCTACAGGCAGGCCTTCCTTATGTGCGCACGTGATTCGGCGCAAAGGAATTCGCGAACCGGACGCCGCGTTCGCCAGGTCGCGCAGGAATGCCGGCCAGTCTTGGGGCGCGAAAACAAGCGCGAAAGAGCGGTTTATGGCCTCCGCAGAGGTGTATCCGAAAATACGTTGTGCGCCGGGATTCCAGCTGAGCACAATCCCATCCAGAGTAACGCAAACAATCGCATCGTCCACCGAGCCAATGAGCACCGACGGTAAGTCAAAAGCACGGCTGCTCGCGGGGACGAGTTGGCCCGGTGCACCCGTGGCTATCATCTCGGATTCAAAGACGTTTTCCATCCGGCTCGAAAAGCTACAAGCTCCTCCTAGTACTGACCTTAAGAGACCCACCATTTCCTGAGCAATACGGACATCGACCGAGGTGTCAACAGGTCTCCACCTGACTGCTTCGAATCGCCGAGATCGACCCTCGCGCTCTGCCGCCACCCCCAAAGATAAACCTAGGGTTTTCTTCCTGCTCGGCATGCAGGAAGTACAGTATTGCCCCTACGGAAGCGGTCGC
>JASHRN010000255.1 GCA_030037335.1 Candidatus Acidiferrales bacterium
GACCGCTGATTACGGAGTAGGTGATGACCCCGCTCGATGCCGATGAAGCCGAGACCGTGAACGGCGGGTTGCCGTCGACGTAATCCGTTGGCGCGATCGTGGCAAAGGTCAACATGGGCACTTCGGTAGCTACCGTGAAGCTCGTGGTTGCCGTTGCAGACGAGTAATTCCCTGACGCAGCTTGACTGGCTTCGAGAACGACTGGGCCAGCCCCAGTGATCGTGACGGTGCTACCGCTGATGGTCGCCGGACCGCTGACAACCGAATAGGTGATGGCCCCGCTCGATGCCGACGAAGCTGAAACCGGGAATGGCGCGTTGCCATAGGTCTCTGCGGGGATGGTGGCAAAGGTCAGCGTGGGCACTTCAATGCCAACCGTGAAGCTTGCTGTCGCGGTCGCAGCCGCGTAATTCCCTGACGCAGCTTGGCTGGCTTCGAGGACCACAGCGCCTGTGCCGCTGATGGTGACGATATTGCCGCTGATGGTTGCGGGACCGCTGACAATCGAATAGGTAATGACCCCGCTCGATGCCGACGAAGCTGAAACAGTGAACGGCGGATTGCCGTAGATTTCCGAGGGAATCGTAGCGAATGTCAGCGTAGGAATGATTGGGTTGACAGCAAGGGTGGCCGATGCGCTTGTCACCGATCCGGCTACGTTGCTTACAGTAACGCTGTAAGTCGATCCACTTTCACCAATGGATGTCGCCAACATCGTAAGACTTGCTGCCGTCGCGCCCGCAATTGCCGTGCCATGCTCCGCCCACTGATAGCTCAACGGCGTAGTGGCTGTTGACGCCACCGAAACAGAGAACGTCGCTTGCTGGCCCGCAGTTACCACCTGACTGAGCGGTTGCCGCGTGATCGTCGGTGGAACCAGAACGGTCAAGATGTACGGTCCGACCGTAACGCTTCCGCCGGCGTTGCTCACCACCACGGTGAAGCTGTCGCCATTCTGGCTGGCCGTTGTCGAAGCAATGCTGTAGCTGCTGGAGGTTGCGCCGCTGATCGGCTTTCCATCCAGGAACCATTGGTATGTGAAAGGACCGGTGCCCTCGGCGGTCACCGTGAACGTCCCGGACTGGCCCTGGATTACGGTGAGCGATTGCGCTGGACTGACAACGAAAGGCTTGACATCACCCCATCCAGCCGCACACCCTGAAAGCGCCTCGGCAAGAAAACAAATTGTCAGAAGAAACAGGAATCCACGGAACCGAGTCGTTTCCATAGGGCGGCGCTTCCTCCGTTGCAAAACCTAAATCGAAAGCTGTCCGCAGGTAAACCGAATGGTAATGGATACTTGTCCTATATATACTGAACCAAAATGAAACAGTCGCTAAAAGAGTGTGCTGGCACGTCCTCAACAGACGGCTTAGCGCACCTGCTCTGCCGCATGGTCAGCAATTCTTTACAATTGGATTCAACCAGAAATGGAGGGATTAGTCGGAACCCTGATTAGACCTCGCCCTACTTGCCACAACCCGAGGCGGAGAAATTCACTTCGGGAAGTGCTGCCAAATTATATTTTCGTAACATGCTATTGAGCGAGGAAACGTCGTCGCTCAACCTCTGCCATGCCTCAAAGTCTTTCGTAAGCGCTTCGCATGCAAGAGCGGTATCCGCTTGCACCGTTTGCGCTGGCGCACCATCTCCCATGTTTGCGGCATAGACCATCTGCGTGAGATCTGAATTGATCATTCCGAATCCAGGACTTGTAAAAGCGCCACCTTGTATTACCATGAGCTTCTTCTGCAAAGCCGTGGCAGCATCAAGCGCATCCTTCGCCTGCGAGTTTGCCTTGAGGCTCTTTATGCGATCCTCCAAAGCGTCGCTCAACGGAACGAGCTGGTTGTAAGCGTCGTAGGTCGCGTCCATTCCGTTGGTCATTTCATGAATCAGGTTGAACTGTTCGACGTAATCGTACTGAGACGCTGTTTCTCGAGGATCTTTCACAACGTGAAGTGTCTGGTGATACGTCTGACCATCTACGGTTAGCGCCAACTCGTAATCGCCGGGCACCACCAAAGGACCAAGCGGCTGATCAAACGGCGTTCTGCCGGGAACCGCGTCCTGAGTGCCGTAGTACTGCACGAACTTCTGCAGACCCGGAGGAAAAATGCCGTAGGGCAGCACTTCGGGATGCGGATACCGTAGATTCCAGACAACACGATTCATGCCCGTATTCTTGGAAAGCACCACCGGCGGCATGAACCAGTAATCCGGCACGACCACGGGCAGGCGCTTTTCCGGCGGTGGCACCGCGCTTGTGTAGGTGCGAATCAAATTGCCGCCAGAATCGTGAATCGAAAGCGTGATGTCGCCCTGCGGCGCAGACTTCAAGTAATAGTCGATGAATGCGCCGTCGGGAGGATTCTGACCAGCGGGAACTTCCGGAGGAAGAGGAGTGTCCTGATCGTTGTCCCAGATCGTGCGAATGGCGGTTTCAGGACGGTAAAAATAGACGCTGCTCGCTGCTTGCTGGCTTGCCTGGCGCAGCGGCATCACATCGTCAAGAATCCAAAGCGATCGACCGTACGTTGCAACAGCGAGGTCGTCCTCGTGAACAATTAAGTCCCGAACAGAGGCTGTCGGCAAATTCAGCTGCAACGACTGCCAGTTGTCCCCATCATCGAAAGAGACGAAAACGCCGTTTTCCGTGCCCGCATACAGCAGCCCTTTGCGAACCGTGTCTTCACGGATCACGCGCGCGATGCCGGAGGCCGGCAGGCCATTATTGATTGCTTGCCAAGTCTTGCCGTAGTCGTGGGTGCGGAAAAAGTAAGGATGCTGGTCCTGAAACTGATCAATGGCAACGTAAGCCGAGGCTGGATCGTGACTCGATGCCTCGACGATGCTGATCAAGCTTCGGTCCGTCAATCCCGGAGGCGACACATTCTCCCAGGTTGCGCCGGCGTCTTGTGTAACCTGCACGAGACCATTCGTCGTGCCGGCCCACATGACGTTCGCGGAAACGGATGAAGGCGCTAACGCGCTAATCACGCCATTTCGAGGACCCGGCCGGCGGGAATTCTGATTCGCTTGCGTCGCGGCTGCTCGCTGACCCAAATCAGGGCTGATTTCGTGCCAAGTGGCCGCGCCATCCGCGCTTTCTAAGACGTATTGCGTCCCAAAGTAGAGAATGTTGGGATCGGTTGGTGAAAACTCCAGTGGTGCATTCTCGTCCACGTGATACTTCGCGCCGCCGGAAAAAACGGTGAGCGCCTGATTGGTCCTGCGGTCCAGGCGAACGACTGTTCCTGGACTTCCGTCGGAGTAGACAAGATAAGTGTGCAAGGGGTCTTCGACGATATAGCCGAACTCATATCCATCCGGCGAAAACACGTCGCGATTGCGAATGCGCCCAAAATCGCTGCGACTCGGAATGGCTACGCTGCCGCTGTCCTGTTCCGATGCGTAAATTACATAGGGAAATTCATTGCCCGCGGAGAGGTGGTAAAGCTGGCCGGTCGGCTGGTTGTACCATGGAGACCATGATTTTCCGCCATCCATGCTGATCGTAGCGCCCTGATCCACACCCAGAATCATGCGGTCGCTGTTTGTTGGATCGATCCAGAGAACATGATAATCGTCCCCGTCCGGCGCGCCTTTGAAAGCTTCAAAATGCACTCCGCCATCAGTAGAACGGTAGCTGCACGTCTGCACCACGTAAACCGTATCGGGATCTTTCGGATCCACAAAGACCCGGCTGAAATAGGAGTTGCCCACCACCCGCGGGTCGTCTGTAATCTGCCGCCAATTCGCTCCGCCGTCATCGGACCGATAAAGGCCCTGCGCCACAATGGCGAATACCCGCTTCCCGTGATTCCCCGGAGCAACCACCAAACCGGTGCGGCCCCATTTTCCCGAAGGCATTCCGTCCGCATCGAGCCTTTCCCAGGTCGAACCCTCATCCGTGGATTTATAGATCCACGCGTCGGGTCCGGTCACCGGTTTCCCGGAATTCGAGAAAAACACACGGTCGAGCGGATGCCACATGGCTGCATAAAGAACACGCGGATTACCGGGATCCATGACCATGTCAGCGATTCCCGTCATGTTGTCCTGGAAGAGCGTCTTCTTCCATGTGGCGCCGCCATCGGTGCTTTTGTAGACTCCGCGATCATCGCTTGGCGTATCGTCGCCTATCGCGCCCACTACAACGATGTTTGGATTGCGCGGATCAACAAGGACGGAATTAATGAAATGCGTATCCTGCAGGCCAATTTGAGTCCATGTCGCGCCCGCATCCGTGGATTTGTATACCCCATTTCCCGGGGTCTGTTCGCCAGTGCCGACATAAATGATCCGCGTGTCGGAGGGCGCCAGCGCTACTGCGCCAATTGAAGCCACATGCTCGGAATCGAAAATCGGCTTCCACACCGTGCCGCCGTCTGTAGTTTTCCATACGCCTCCACCGGGAGTGCCGATGTAATAAATGGCGGGATTGCCCGGAATTCCAGCCACCGCTGTGATTCTTCCCGCGCGATACGGCCCAATCAGGCGCCAGCGCATCGCGCTATAGAAGCTCGGATCAATTCTCTGAGCCTTTGCCGGCGCGGGAAATACAGCAAGAACAATCAGCGCGGCGGTCAAAGAAAATACGAATGAGAGCAGAAAACGACGGCTATAACCCACGATGAAGTCTCCTTCAGGCGCGTAATCGCGTCAAAAACGGAACGCGAAGCATAACACGGGATTTAGCGTTTTCGAGTTTCGGGAGTGTAATGCGATTCGAGGTATTTGAGGATGCTGGCTTGCGATTCTGTCGGAATCTGCGCGCCGAACACTCTTCCCATTTTGTTTACTTCCGCTTCCCATGTTGCGGCAGGAAGCGGCGGCTGCATGGTGATGTAACTCGGACTGTGACAGGTATTGCAGTAGGCTTCCACGTCTTGCCGGCCCTCACCCGGCACAAGCTCCGGCGTATACAGCGGAAAGGAACTGATCGTGTAAGCAGCGTCAGCATGATTTTTGGCGGGCGCAGGTTGCGTGATGCTGCCCAGATTCTCGGGGCTGTAATAGCCAATCTCCAAATCGGCGTAAACGGCCCCTGCGACCACAACGGAGACTACGCTAAGAGCTATCAGGAGTATAAGCAGACGTCCTCGCGGATCCTTCATTCCGCCGCTCCCACAGTGACTTCCTGCCGCTCAATTCTATTCCAGAGATAGCCTCCCGGATTCCAGACACCTTCGTCCGGCTGCACATTCCCTTTTGCATCCGTGGCGCGCACCGCCAGTTGGTAAGTCCCCGCACGCCGCGGCGTCCATTCAATTTTCCAGGTGCGGAATGCGTACGGACCGAGATCCTCGCCGAGCTCTGCCGCTCGCCAAGTGCCGTGCGCTGAATCGTTGAATTCAATCTTCACTACCGGTCCAGATCCGCTGAACGCCGTCCCCCGAATTGTGACCGGCAGGCCAGCCGGAATTTTCGTATCGCCATCGGGCGAAATGATGAAAGAACGCACCGGCATTCGCGTGATGGGAACCATCTTTACTTTACCTGCTTTCACGTCCGCCGGAGAAGTGTCGCCGCGCGGCGTATCCGGAACGCGGTACCCGGGATTCATCCAGAAATTTTCATCCGGCTTATCCAGCAATCGCACCCAGCTCAAGCACTTCACCCAATATGTCGCAAAATAGCCGGGCACGATCAACCTCACGGGAAACCCATTGAGCATAGGCAGCGGCTCTCCATTCATCGCATACGCGACGATCGATTCGTCGAGAACGGGATTGTTCAGGTCCAGAGACTTCTTGAACTCATACGAAGGCATGCCCTTTGGGCCTTTGCCGCGCTCAAGGCCCTCCATTTGAACCTGAATCGAGCCGCTCTTGATTCCAGCCATATCCAGAATTTCGCGGAAATGCACACCCGTCCACCTCGCGCATCCCATCGCTCCGTTGCCCCACTCCCCGCCCGCGATGCGAGGCTGAAAGCGGCTGCGGCTGTTTCCGGAGCATTGATCCACGGCCGCAATCGTAACCGGTTTGAATTTGCGGAGCAGGTCGGAGAAGCTCAGCTGAAGCGGCGTGTTAACGTTACCTTCAACGCTAAGTCGCCAAGAGTAAAGATCCACCTCGTTGGGAATGCTCTCTAAATGCCACCGAACGAAAAACGCATCATTGGGAGTAATCGGATCCAGAAAATAGTGGCGAGGCGTTTCCAGTTGGACTGGGCGGTCCGTCAGCATAATGAGCGGCGCTTTTTGCGGAAACGTCGCGATCTTTCCAACCGAATTCCAGTAAGGATTCGCACCAGGGCCGGTAAATGTCCGCATTCTTGTTGCGGCTGCGGGTTCCTGTTGCGCAAAAGCTTCCGGCTGAAATAAACGACCGAGGGTGAAAGCAGCGGCGGCGCCGGCGCCGATGGTTTTCAAGACATTGCGACGAGAGGTCGCGGATATTTCTTTTTCCATTCCTCAGTTTTCCGCAACAAATATCAGCGATGAATTTCCGGCTGTCAAGAATGTTCTCATCGCGTTAACTTATCCGCTGGAGATCTGTAAGCGAATCGATGATGAATCCGCGTGGGCTCGCGCAGCGATTCCGATCAAAGTTCCTATCGGAGCCTCAGATCTATCGCGCTCCCGGCCGCGTAAATTTGATGGGAGACCATACCGACTACAATGACGGATTCGTCCTGCCCGCCGCTATCGATTTTTATTGCTGGGCGGCAATATCGTCGCGAAATGATGGTCACTTCGTAATCTTTTCCGAGAATTTGAACGAGACAGCCGCGATTGGCTCAGGCGAGGTTTCGCAGAAACAAGTACCTGCGTGGGCCCGGTATCCGGTCGGCGTAAGTCAGCAACTCCGTAATTCTGGATATGACATTCGGGGAGCCAATCTTTATGTCGTCAGCGATGTGCCTATGGGCGCCGGACTCAGCTCCTCTGCCGCGATTGAAATTGCCACTGCGTATGCTCTCTTGGGTGTGTACGGACAGCGCGCGGACCCATCGCTCATCGCAAAGCTGTGCCAGAAAGCCGAAAACGATTTCGTCGGCACGCAGTGCGGCATCATGGACCAATTCGCGTCCTGCCATGGCCTTGCAGGTCACGCGCTGCTTCTGGATTGCCGCTCACTCGAATATCGCCCGATTCCGGTTCCGGATCGCATTCGGCTCGTGATTTGCAACACGATGGTGCAACGCGAACTCGCATCGTCACGCAGCGAATACAACACGCGCCGGGCAGAGTGCGAAGAGGGCGTTCGGCAGCTCAAAGAAGCCCTGCCTCATATTCGCGCGCTTCGAGACGTCACGCTGTCTGATTTGGAAAAGCATCGCAACCGGCTGACAAACACCGTCTACAAGCGCTGCCGCCATGTTGTCACGGAAAACGAGCGCGTCGGTGCGCTGGCCTCCGCATTGCAAGCGAACGATTGCCTTCAAATGAAGCACCTGATGGAGCAGTCCCATGCCAGCTTGCGCGACGATTACGAAGTGAGCTGTCGTGAATTAGACTCACTTGTATCGTTAGCTTCGCAGCACGCGGGCGTTTATGGAGCGCGAATGACGGGCGCCGGCTTTGGCGGCTGCACCATTAATCTTGTCGACGCAAAGCATATCCCCGAATTTCAGAAACGAATGGCCGATGCATATTTTGAACAAACCCACCGCCGGCCAGAGATTTATGTATGCACAGCTTCGGAAGGAGCCGCACGGGTTTTTGTTCCTGGCGAAAACGTGCGGTGACGCTATCCAATCGCTGCGCTTCGAGCAGCTAGACTGCTACGGCCGCTTCGAACCGCCTCTTCGATTCAGAGAGTTCCGCTGGCACGCCGTCGCGAAAAGTAATTGTCTTCCCTGAATTTGCGGGCACACGCTCGCCCGGCAAAATGATGCCGACTAAATTGAGAGGATCCGCTGCGGAAATTGTCACCAGCTCATTTGCCGCCGGTGCATTTCGCGTCGCACGCAGAGATTCTACCGCGATGGGTAGCGCAAATTGCTCGCCGATGAACCCGCTGACGAATCGGCCGCCCCGCACTTCTCCTCGATCTTCCAGTCTCCGAAACGCGATGAGCAGCTCGCGCCATCGCGGAAGCATGGTTTCTCGTGCCAGAAGCTCGCGGAAGACAACGCCATATCGTGCCAGGAGCAAACGGCAAGTCGCCTCAATGACTGGCGCCCGCTCAGACGCAAGCGCATGAGAGAAAAGCAGCGACCACCGTCCGGCGCTGTGTCGCGGTCGCGAATTGCTGCCGCGTCCCTGTCCCGACCGGCGCTTGGGATCGATCAGCGCGCGAATGTTGTCGAATCCGTCTGCCGTGATGAATCCCGCCGTTACCAACTCCCACAACGCCAGCTCTACCTCTGCTTTTAGCTTCTGTGTGCCGCGAACAAGGTCCGCAAAAAAAGACGCGCCATGCTGGCGGAGAAAACCCAGCACCTCTCGCGCTATGGGACTAATTCCGCGAACCTTTGAATCTTCATCGGTAGGCGTCGCGGCGAAAGAACTCATCCAGTCCGCCTCCGCACGCACGAAAAACGTAATGGGCGCAACGCTTGACGGAATCACCCGGCGCGCCGCCGAAAACTGGCTTTCGACCGTCGAAGGATGCGGCGAGAGCCGGCCCCAGCCAACGGCCCCCGTCAGGCACAATTGGTCCAGAACCTTTGGGTCGTAATTCGCGACGCGCTGCCGGAGAATTTCTTTTTCCCAGGCGTTTGCCGGCGCTTCAAAACCCTGCAATTGCTGCAGCACATCGAGCGTTCCATGTTCGCCAAAAGCTTTCGCGGTTGGAGTCGCGTGCTGCCATCGCAAGAGCCAGCGCATAAATTGCGCCGCCGTGACCGGCTCAACTTGCTTGCGCAGAGTGCCCAGCGTAAGCCTGTGAATTCGCGCCAGCAGCCGCCGGTCGCACCATTCCGTGAGCTCTCGGGATGTGCCCGTGAACGTTCCTCGCAAAATTGAGCCGCTCGATTCCAGTCGCAACAATGCCTGTTCAGCATCTGCCGTTGAAATCCCCAACGCATCGCTCAGCAACTCGATTGTTGTGGGGCCGACATGAGACATCCAGCCAGTAATAAGCGCCGTTAGTGCTTCTCCTTTGCTCGACGGGGCAACGCCTATTTCCGGAAGGTCTGACTGAAAAACAGCGCCTGGGAGAATCGCGGAAAAGAACTTTCCTTTTTCAGCAGCAATCCAGTAAGCGCGACCGTCAACTACCATGCGCGCAGCACGCCGCTGCGATTGGAGCAACGCGAAATACTCGCGCCAATGTTGCAATGAATCCTCGATACGGTCCCTCAGAAACGAGGCAGCGTCGACAGAAATCTCAGAAGAATCAGCAGCGACCGCTGAAAAATCAGGAAGAGCAATCAATGTTTGCAGCACATCATGCAGCTCGTCCGCATCGCGCACGTCCGGCCATGACTCTTCACGCACGGCGGAAATCGCCGCAGGATCAAGCCGGCCAATTTCGGAGAGCACTGCATCGGGCAACGTGCGGCGCATCTCCACGGCGCGGGCGCGGCGCTCCTCGAGCGGAGCGTCATCAAGATATGCATAGGGATTGGCATTCAATATCTCATGCGAGAATTGCGATGGGACAGGAGTATCAACGGCCACGCACTCTATCTTTTGCGTCGCAATCAGATCCAGAACGTTCTTAAGGCCCTCGATGTCCATCGCTTCAGTGAGCGCGTCTTTCATCGTTTCGCGCACCAGCGGATGATCCGGAATCGTAATGTCGCCGGAAATATTTTCCTGGCATGCGAGCGCTTCAGGAAAAACAGAAGCCAGCAAATCGTCAGATCTCATGCGCTGTATTTGCGGCGGAACTTTCTTGCCGCCCTGGAAGCGCAGCAGCGCCAATGCGCGTCCCGCCGCCCAGCGCCAGCGGCTTGTGAAAATGGGCGAAGTTAAAACGGCCTGCGATAGCAGTTCTTCGACCGACGACGATTGCAGAAAGTGAAAAACGTCAGCCAATGGAAAGCTGTGCTGCTCGCTCAGCGAAATATTCAATCCATTGTCGGTAGCGGCCGCTTGCAGCTCAAAATTGAAGGAGCGGCAGAAACGCTTTCGCAGCGCCAGGCCCCATGCTTTATTGACCCTGCCGCCAAACGGCGCATGAATGACGAGCTGCATTCCGCCACCTTCATCAAAGAACCGCTCAGCGATCACGACTTTTTGCGTCGGAACCGCGCGCAGAACGGCGCGCCCTGCGACGATGTATTCGATGGCCTGTTCTGCGCCCGCACAATCGAGTTTGCATTCCTGCATCAGCCAATCCATCGCGCCACGGCGTGATGGGTCGGCGCGCACACCTCCGGGCGTAGCCGTTTCAGTTAACGAACTGACCCGCTGACGCAATTCCGCGACCTTCCCGGAAAGCTCCGCAGTCCTCGCCGGAGCTTCTCCTCTCCAGAACGGAACATTCGGCGCCGCTCCATGGGCGTCTTCCACCAAGACGGAGCCTGCTTGAACGCGCCGTATCCGCCACGATGTGTTTCCCAGCAGAACGATGTCGCCGCTCAAACTTTCTACTGCAAAATCTTCATCGAGCGTGCCAACGACCATGCCCTCCGGTTCGGCAATCACGGTATAGAGAGCATTGTCCGGAATTGCGCCACCGCTGGTAATCGCTGCCAGCCGGCTGCCGCGCCTCGCGCGAATGCGTCCATTCACGGCGTCATGATGAAGGTAAGCGCCATACCGTCCGCGCCGCGCGGAAATCCCGCCGGCGAGCATTTGGATCATTTCATCGAAACTTTCTCGCGACAGATTGCGATAGGGATACGCGCGCTTGATAAGCGCAAGTAATTCTTCTTCTCCTCGCTCCGCAGCCGCGCATTCCGCGACAATTTGCTGCGCCAGCACATCGAGCGGGCATTCCGGAATTAAAATGCGGTCCAGCAGCCCTAGCCGCATCGAGCGCACCAAAGCCGCGCACTCGAGAAGCTCATCGCGCGTGGTTGCGAAAAGCCGGCCTTTCGGGACCGCGCCGCGCCAGTGTCCCGCGCGTCCGACGCGCTGCAGCGTTACGGCAATCGAACGAGGCGAGCCGATATGACAGACAAGATCGACGGCTCCAATGTCGATGCCCAATTCCAGAGACGCTGTGGCCACCAGCGCTCGCAGCTCTCCCGCTTTCAACTTGTTTTCAACCGCCAGCCGCCGCAGTCGCGACAAGCTTCCATGGTGCGAAGCCACCGCATCTTCGCCGAGCAACTCACCCAAATGGTGCGCCACGCGCTCCGCCAGCCGCCGCGTATTCACGAAAATAAGAGTCGAACGGTGCTGCTGCACAAGCTCGGCGATGCGCTTGTAAATCTCGCCCCACATCTCATTCGAGGCCACCGCGCCCAGCTCGCTCACGGGAACTTCCACCGCGAGATCGAATTCACGTCGCTGCGCGACTTCCACGATCGTCGGCAGGGGCCGCAAACTGCCCACAAGAAAACGGCCAATTTCCTCGATAGGCTGCTGCGTCGCTGATAATCCGATTCGCGTGGGATGGCATTTCGTCACTGCCTCCAATCTCTCCAGCGAAAGCACGAGATGCGAACCGCGCTTGTC
>JASHRN010000031.1 GCA_030037335.1 Candidatus Acidiferrales bacterium
TTACGAGGACCGCGCGCTGAAAATCGCCGGCGGCCAAACGATTTCTCAGCCTTATATGGTTGCGGCCATGACCGAGTACCTCGAACTCGAGGGCCGTGAGCGCGTTCTCGAAGTGGGTACAGGTTCCGGTTATCAAGCTGCCGTTCTTGCCGAATTAGCCAGTGAAGTTGTCACCATCGAAAGGGACGAACCTCTGGCTGCTTCGGCCCGTGAGCGCCTCTCCTCATTCGGCTATCGGAATATTCGAGTGGTCTTGGGCGACGGAACTCTCGGTTCGCCGCCGGACGCCCCTTTTGGCGCAGCTCTTGTCGCAGCCGCAGCGCCCGCAGTCCCGCCGCCGCTCTTCGAACAGCTCACCGAAGGCGGCCGGCTGGTGATTCCTGTCGGCGACGCGCAAAAGCAGATGCTCATGCGAATTCGCAAAAAAGAAGGGAAAGTAGCGGAAGAGAAACTTTTCGCATGCCAATTCGTTCCGCTTCGTGGCCGTTATGGCTGGCCGGAAGACCCCTCATGAATCCGCGACCGGAACTCTCTGTTGTTATCCCCGCCTTCAATGAGGAAGCGCGCCTCCCGCGCTCCCTCACGCGCATTCGCGACTATCTTCTCCGCGCGCATCCTGCGAGCGAAATCATTGTTGTAGACGACGGCTCTACCGATCACACGGCAGATGCTGTGCGATCTTTGCAGAAGGAAACGCCGGGCCTCCAGCTCTTGGTCAATGAGCAGAATCGCGGCAAGGGTTACAGCGTGCGTAAAGGAATACTCGCAGCGCGCGGCGAGGTCACGCTTTTCACCGATGCTGATTTATCTGCGCCCATCGAAGAAGCCGAAAAACTTCTCGCCGCATTGCGCTCTGCGGATGTTGCCATCGGCTCCCGCGCGCTCGACCGCCGCCTCATCCAGGTCCACGAGTCCCGCTCCCGTGAACTCGCCGGCATTCTGTTCAATCTTATGGTGCGACTCGCGACCGGCTTGCCTTTCAAGGATACGCAATGCGGCTTCAAGGCATTTCGCACCGATCGCGCTCGGATGGTTTTTGAGCAGCAGACAATCGAAGGGTTCGGATTTGATCCGGAGATTCTCTTCCTGGCAAAGCATCACGGTCTTCGCACTGTGGAAGTTCCCGTCGTATGGGCCCACGATCCGCGCACCAAAGTCCACATGACCCGCGACAGCCTGCAAATGTTCGCTGCGCTCTGGCAAGTTTGCTGGAATGCATTGCGCCGATGCTATCCGCGTCGCCCGCAATAGCATCACGAATCGCTGCGTTTTGCCCGCTCTACATCCGCCCGCGCTGCGCCGTTGGCGGCAGCATTCCATTCAACCGCAGATACGCCGCTTCGGCGCTGTAGTGGTCGTACAAATCCGCCACCAGCGTAATCATGATCCGCGCGCGCGGCACGGACCCGCGAAATCCCGGAACCATCTCATTCAGCTTCGAATCGTCGGTTTTGTCCAGCACTCCGCTGCAATAATCGAACGAACTTTTGAGCGCCGTCACCAGCTTGTCCTTCGGATCCGTCTCCGACAACTGCTCTCCTTCCGAGGGTTTCGTTCCCGCAATCGCCGCACACAAATGCGTGTTGGATTGCGCCAAATGCATTATGAGGTGTCCAAATGTTATCTGCTGCGGCGTGGGATGATAGCTGTACTTGTCCGCGGGCATCTCCTCCGCCGCGGCAACGATCGCTTTGGCATGCTGCGCCACCATCGCCTTCACCGAATCCGTCACCGGATTGCTCCCGGCGCTACTCTCCTGGGCATTCGCTGCGAATGGAACAATTGCCGCCACAGCAAGAAGAATCAACATGCGTCTCATAGTCCGTTCCCCTTTCAAATGCAAACCGAGGATAGCTCCGCCGCTGTTGCCGCGCAAAGCACATTCCCTGAAAGCTTTGCACTTTGCAAAACAAAGTACTTGACAAAAATCGTTTCCGCCCCTATCCTTGCTTCCATGAGCATCCCCGAACCGGCGCATCGCCCTAGTGCTCCCCTCGCTATTGACGACCATGCCCGCGAGAATCTTCGCTTCATTCGCGAAACCATGGAGCGCGCCGGCTCTTTCACCGCCGTCCCCGGATGGGGCGGCGTGGCTCTCGGCATCACCGCTCTGGGCGCGTCCTTCGTCGCCGCGCAGCAATCCACGCGCGCCGAATGGCTCATCGTCTGGCTGATTGAGGCCGCCATCGCCATCTCTATCGCCGGCTGGACCGCTCTCGCCAAGGCCCGCCGCGCCCATGATTCTCTCCTCTCCGGTCCCGCGCGCAAATTCGCGCTCAGCTTCGTCCCTCCGGTTTTTGCCGGCGGAATTCTCACCTACGTTCTGTTTCACGCCGGGCTCGCCTCTGCCGTTCCCGCCACATGGCTGCTTCTCTACGGCACAGGCGTGATGACCGGCGGCGCATTCTCCATCCGCGCTGTCCCGTTCATGGGCTTGTGCTTTATCGTTCTGGGAACAGTCACTTTCTTCTGCCCCGCGAGTTGGTCGGATATTATGCTGGGAGTCGGTTTCGGCGGCTTCCACATCATTTTTGGCGCCATCATTGCGAGGAACTACGGTGGCTAAATCGGCAGCAGTTCGCGCATCACAGGAACGCGGTTCTCAGGAAAAAGAACGCGCTTCCCTGGAACGCGTTCGTGGCGGCGCAGAAGACTCCGCGCTTTCGCTCGACCGTATCATTCACGAACGTACACGCCTCGGCATCGTCAGCGCCCTCGCCGTAAACAATACGCTTACCTTCAATACACTGAAGAAGCTCGTCGGCGCCACCGACGGCAATCTGAGCGTCCATGCTCGCAAACTCGAGGATGCTGGCTACATTTCCTGCACAAAATCCTTCGCCGGCCGCTTGCCCAAAACCGAATACCGTCTTTCCGCCGCCGGCCGCAAGGCGCTCGAACGTTATCTGGATCACATGGAAGCTTTGATTCACGCAACGCGGGAAGGTTAGGAGCAGCAAAAATTTTTTGCCGAGGCTCTTTATGAAAGAAAGTACTTTATACATCGTTCCGCCGAAGCAAATTCATCTCGCAATTCTTATGGACGGCAATGGCCGCTGGGCAGAATCCCGCGGCCTGCCCCGTTCCGCAGGCCATCGCGCCGGCGTCGAAGCCGTCCGCCGCATTGTGCGCGCCGCTCCATCCTTTGGAATCGACGCCCTGACGCTTTTTGCCTTTTCCTCCAGCAATTGGCAGCGCGACCCGCAAGAAGTCGGCGCGCTCTTCGGCCTGCTCGAGAAATTCTTTTTTTCGGAAGCGGCAACCGCTGCGCAACACGACGTCCGTATCAGCGCGATTGGACGCCGTGATCGCCTGCCTAGTACCATGCTTGCTGCCATCGAGTCCGCGGAATCGGCCACTGCAGGAAACACGGGCCTCGACCTTCGCATTGCCGTCGATTATTCCGGTCGCGAGGCCATCTTGCGCACGGCGTGCTGGATGGTTTCCAGCACCGAAGTCACGCAGCGCGAATTTTCGCGCCGCTTGGCCGAAGTCACGCATACGCCGGAAGATTTGCCTTCGCGCGACGTGGACCTCTTGATTCGCACCGGCGGCGAGCAGCGTCTTAGCGATTTTTTGCTCTGGGAATGCGCTTATGCGGAACTGTATTTCACCGAACGCATGTGGCCCGATTTCACTGCTGCCGATCTCGAACTGGCCATTCGCGACTTTCGTGGACGCGACCGCCGCTTCGGCGCCGTTCCCGCCAGCGTCGCCAGCGTCTCCGCCAGTTAAGGAAAATTAGCGAGATGATGAGCAGGAAACTTTTCGCGACGGCGCTTCCGTTGCTAATTTTTGTTGTCACCGTCTTGCTACTCGGCTGCGGGCCAAAGACGACCTGGTCGGCGGAGGCCAAGTCTCCCGATGGGCTCTGGCTCGCCACCGCTCAAAGTGAACAATGGAGCGGTCCAGGAAACGCCTCCGATGGAACGTTTGTGTACCTTAGGTGGACAAAGGGATCGGAACCTCAAACCGAAATACTGGCTTTCGATCACCAATACGCAACGATGAATTTGAACATGAAATGGCTAACTCCAACGCATTTGGATGTATCGTACGGACCGAGTGCAAGGCTAGGAGATCAGATAAATCTTGACTTCCAAGTCGTCAAGATGGGCGGCATCACCATCACGACGCACGAGTTTTAGAGCAACCTGAGTCCATTTATTGGATTTTGTAGTTTATCTTGTATCGGAGTGTGGCACATGAGCACATCACCATCGGCCAACTACTGGATCGCCGGCAAAATCTATTCGCTTGTTCCCCACGTCCACTGAAGCTGCTTGGTCCCCAACTCTCGCAACCTCTCAGCGATCAGCCCTGGTGCGCAGCACGCCCGCGACCGGCTGAGAATGCTTTTTGAATCACGCGTTTTGCTGCTGCGGTCAACCCCAGCGGCTCCAGTTGCTGCTCAGTTGCCCACATAGCCTCCGTCGCATCGCCGCCGGCGACCGCCGTCCCTTCCACGAATTCGCACGCGTAATCCAGAATGACAAAGTGATATTGCGCGGCGCCCATTTCATCGCGTGCCACTTTTTCGTAAATCTCAATTAATTCCAGCACGCGCACGCGGATTCCCGTCTCTTCTTTCAATTCGCGCATCACCGCGTCCGCAATTGTCTCTCCCAGCTCAACAATGCCACCCGGAATCGACCATCGCCCTTCCAGAGGCGGCTGCCCGCGCCGCGTTAGCAGCACTCGGCCTTCGTGAATCACCACCCCTCCCACCGCCAGGATCGGCCGCTCAGGATACTCCCGCGTTTCTGTGAATTGACTCTTTGCTCCATCGGCATTGCTTGACATCGGCGTTATATAATACGCTCACGAGTGATGATTTGGCTGCCAAGGAGATTTAGCCGTGGTGAGATGCCCCAAGTGTGAAGCTGAGATCGACCTCGACGAAGACGAAGTAGAAGAAGGTGAAATTCTCACCTGCGTGGAGTGCGACGCGGAACTCGAGATCGTGCAAATTCAACCCGTTCGTCTCAATGTCATCTCCGAAGATGACGAGGACGACGATGAGTCCGCAGATGACAATGGCGACGAGTCTGACGAAGACGAAGAGGGTTTACTCGACGAAGAGGAGAGCGAGGAGGATCTCGACGAATAGCTGCGGCCTGCCGCGTTGCATCTCTTTTGCGCTGAAGTTACATCTAACGTATTGAGGCCGATTCGAGCCCCGTTTGCCG
>JASHRN010000003.1 GCA_030037335.1 Candidatus Acidiferrales bacterium
CTATCATCAATTTCTCTTTCGCCGTGGCTGATTTTGGTATTGATTTGACTCTTTTTACCGGAGTGATAGAAAAAGTAGTACTTGTGGTCTCGCTGTGCTGCTGATCTAAATCCCTTTTTCCCCAGCGCGGATTCTACATCCCGGGCCCTGAGAGGCACACTTTCACCTCTTGACTAGAGACAAAAAGTTTCGCTTAATTTTCAGCGCGTCCACTGTCAAATCGTCGTCTGGACATTGCGCGATCTCCTGCCACAGCACAGAAAAATCCTGGCAGAAAGACAGCATAGCCTGTTCTTTCGTTTTGCCGGACGCCAAAATGCCCAACGGCTCGAATTCGGAGTACCAGAGGCCGTCCTCTTGATATAGCTCTACTTCGATTGGATCATTCAGGCAAAATCTCACTCCATCGAAGGCGATCTCATCGAGCTTGATAAGATACTTTGATAGAGGCGGGCACTGGCACGATGGATCAAGCTCGCAGCGCTCTACAGACCCAAACATGATAAGACACAGCAGCGGACGAACGTCCTGCTGTTGCTGATAATCGAAATTACTCAATTTGGTTTTTTCCCTTCCTTTTGCTCCGGTTCCTTCTTCAGTGGTGAACTTTCAACACTTACCGCTGGACTCACGATGACCATATAAATTGGGCTGCCATCTGGAAGGCTTTCCCCCTCTACTCGCAACATAGCCGTCGCAACGCCTTTTACACGGAGCACTGATCCATCTTCCAGCACGTATTGATTAAAGTGCTCTTCAGCCTTGACAATTGGCACATCGGATACAACAACGTCATTTCCGAACACCCTAATTTTCCGCTTGGTCTCGCTCATTCAGGAGGGTACTCCGCCACTTTACATTCGCAAGTCAAGCCTAACAGAGTGAACTTCGATGTCGCAACGTTTAAAATTAGTTGTATGTCCTCCACATGACCCTAACGGACAAAATAATTATACAATAAGTTACTACTCTATTCATTTAATTTAAGGACGAAGAGCCACTCGGGTCACCCGCTTACAGTCGGGTTGCTGAAGGGTTATTCAAATCCTACCCATCCTTCGCATTCCACGCTAATCTCTCTCCCCGCATGCCAATGCCTCCGCTCGCCATCCTCGCCCTTCCCGCGCATCTCCACTGGCTCCCCATCATCATTTTCCTCATCACCTACATCCTCATCGCCATCGAATCCGGACGCGGCAACCATCTCGACCGCACCGCCTCCGCCTTCTGCGGCGCCGTCGTCATGGTCTTCGCCGGAGTCGTTTCCCTCGACGCCGCCTACACCGCCATCAGTTGGAACACCATCGTCTTCCTCCTCGGCATCATGATCCTCGTCGCGCATTTTCAAATCGCGCACTTCTTCGACTGGATCGCCGCCCGCGTCGCCGCCGTCGCCAAGACTCCTTTTCAATTCCTTGTGCTCCTCATTTTCACCACCGGCATCCTCGCCGCCTTTTTCGTCAACGACACCGTCTGCCTCATGTTCACTCCCATCGTCCTCGCCGTCACCGAACGCCTCCGCCTTCCCAAGCTTCCATACCTCGTCGCCCTCGCCACTTCCGCCAACATCGGCTCCGTCATGTCCGTCACCGGCAATCCGCAGAACGCCCTCGTCGGCGTCACCGCGCATTTCACATTTCTCGAATTTATCGTTCACCTCGCGCCCGTCGCGCTTCTCGGCCTGCTCCTCGACGTCGCGCTCCTCGCATTCATTTTTCGTCGCCAGCTCGCGCGCTCGCCTTCCCTCGAACATCAGCCTGAGCATCCCATCGCTGTGAATCGAAAGCTGCTCGCAAAATCCATCATCGCCGCGATCTTCGTCCTCACTCTGTGGTTCTTGAATTTCGCCTTCGCTCTCGCCGCCGCCGCTGCCGGCGCGCTCATCCTCATCATTGGTCGCGTCAAATCGGAAAACATCTACCGTCGCGTCAACTGGGAACTCCTCCTCTTTTTCGCCGCTCTCTTCGTCGTCATGCAGGGATTCGAAAATTCCGGCGCTGTCTCCTACTTCATCAGCTTTTTCGAGCCGGGCCTCCGCGGCTCCGTCTCCTCGCAACTCTTTTCAGTCAGCGGAACCATGCTCGTCCTCTCCAATCTCGTCAGTAACGTTCCCGCCGTGATTCTCGTGCGCCCGCTGCTCGCCTCTTTCGGCAACTCGCATTTTCTGTGGCTCACCGTCGCCAGCACCAGCACGCTCGCCGGCAACGCCACGCCTATCAGCTCCGTTGCCAACTTGATCGTCCTCCAGCAAGCCGCCTGGAAAACCAAAATCAATTTCTGGGAATTCACTCGCGTCGGCCTCGTCGTCACCATCGCCACCACCCTCCTCGCCATCGCCATCCTCGCCCTCGAATCCCACTTCTTCCCCGGAATGTAATCAATCCGGTACGTGTTCTTTCGGAGGCGTTGCTCGAGCCTCCGCATCCATACGGGGCTAGCGGCTGATAAGATCTCACTATGAAGCGAAGGCTGTGGCTCATTTTGACCGCTGTTTTTGCTTTGTGCGGAGTCACTTCCTGCCAACATACGCCCACGGAATCGCCGCAATCGCCTGAGCAAGCTGTCGAACAATTCTATAAACTCGAAACGGAAGGCAGATGGCTGGGGCCCGAACACTGGAATGAGTTACAAGATTATGTTCGCGACATTCCACCCTGGCACACGCCAGCTTTCGTCACGGTCCTAAAAGGCTACCAAATAGGTAGCATCCGGAAAGATTCTCCTGCACATCTTGACATCGACAACTACCAAGTTAACGGTGATGAGTTTGTTTGGGGCGAAATCGACTCCGCACTCCACTTTAAGGCAGGACTGTTCGGAAAAACCTCCGCTTCCGGTCAGCCCATCCGCATGTCGATGGTTCAATTTTTGTCTTTCTCAGATATGTTCGACAGAATCGACCCATCCGGACACAGGACACCTGAAAAGGGAAACCTTCGGTGGAGAATGACGGATCTTTATCCTCCAATTGTAAATGTGGATGCTGCTCGTCTTTGGCTAACTGAGGAGCGCGACAAATCGAGCGACCCGCTCATCAAGTACAATGCCGCCAAAACGATCGAAATCCTGAACAGTCTGTCGTCCGGAATACTTCCGCCGACAAAACCAGCGGGGAAGCCCGAACAGCCCGCTTCCGAGGTCACGGCTCAATTCATAGCACTCGAAAGCCGCCTCACCCCGGACCAGTGGGATCAGCTTGCAAGATTTTTTGTCGAAACTCCTAAACCCAAGTTGGACCATGTTGAAGTCGTCGATATTGTTGGTACTGCAGTCGGTGCTGAGGGAGATAAAGCCAATGCCGAGGTCGACTTCAATTCGCTGGGGACGCTCGACACATCGATGCGCCTTTCAAAATATCCGACGCTTAGACCGCCTATGCCATTTGCTGGGAGTGTCGACGCGTGCATGGGCGACGGACTCGGGTTCTTTTTGATGTTATCCACTGAGCACTGGGCAATCGCAAAAGATGGAACCGTGAAGGAGCTAAACGGCCCGCTCGCCTGGAGAGTAGAATATTTTGCTCCAGTCCTTAGTTTGGATACCGCCATTCGCTACGTTACGCAGGCACGCGATAAAACCAGCGATCCCGCCGTCGGACTGAACGCAGTCAAGACTCTGCGCATTTTGAATTACTACAAAAGAGGCAAGCCCTTGCCTGACAACCTCGAACCCAAATCCAGCGGTGCTTGCGGCTAGGTTCACCCCGGCGTTTCTTTTCCAGCTTCCAGCCTCTAGCTTCCAGCATCTAGGTAATTGACCCTTGAACCTTTCCCCTGCGGGAAGGTTCATCTTCCAGGGAGGCAAATCATGCCCGACGCGCTCACCATCTCTGCATTCGCCAAACGCTCCGGCGTGCCGTCCAAGACCATCCGCTACTGGGAGGGCCTCGGACTGCTGCCGCGCGCGGCCCGCAGCCACACCGGCTATCGCGTTTTCGATCCCGACGCGCTTCGCTACGTCGCCTTCATCCAGAAATCCAAGGCCATCGGTCTCACGCTCGCCGAGATGCAGGAGCTTCTGCATCTGGCGCGCGCTGGCCATTGTCCTTGCCCGGAAGTCGTCGGCTGGACGCAGGCGCGGGCGAAGTCGCTCACGGAACAAATTCGCGAACTCTCCGCGCTGTTGCTGCGGCTCAAGCGAATTCAACGGGAATGGAAGCGCTGCTCGTGCTCCAGCGGCGACCGCGAAGATTGTGGCCAAGTTTGCGGCCTCATCGCTGATTTGCCGGAGTGCAAATCCTTAGGAGGGAAAAACAATGCAAAAGACAAGAATCACGCGGAGTGTTGCGGCGAAGATTGCTGCAAGCATGCTCGCGGACATGCTCACGGAAAACGATCCGTGCTGCCCGCCAACGTGCCCGCCTTGTCCGCATCCCTGCTGCCCGCATCCGGGCGAGTAGCGAAGCGGCGCCTTACAAATCACTGGTAAAACTGCGGATTCGCCCCGATGCATATCATCGGGGCGAATCCGCATGCTGTCATTCTGAGGGCCAGCCTTCGGCCCGAAGAATCTCGCCTCGAAGCTGGCGGTTGCTCCGCTTTCTTGCCCCAGCTTCGTCACTCTCAACTCTTAACTGTCAACTGCTTCTCTACTTCTTCGCTGCCGACAAATTCTGGTTAATCTGGTCCCAGTTCACGACGTTCCACCACGCCTCAATGTACTCCGGCCGGCGGTTCTGATACTTCAAATAATAGGCGTGCTCCCAAACGTCCAAACCCAGCACCGGCTTTTTGCCGTCCATCAACGGGCTGTCCTGATTGGCCGTGGACTCAATCGCCAGCTTGCCGTTATTCATCAGCAGCCACGCCCACCCTGAACCAAATCGCTTCGTCGCCGCGTCGTTGAATTTCGTCTTGAAATCCGCGAAGCTGCCGAACGCCGACTTGATCGCTTCCGCGATTTCGCCTTTCGGTTCGCCGCCTCCGCCTTTTTTCATGCTCGGCCAGAACAGCGAATGGTTCGCGTGTCCGCCGGCGTTGTTGCGCACCGCGGTACGAATGTCCTCCGGCACTTTGTTGATCTGCCGCAGCAGGTCTTCCAGAGAAAGTTTCTGCAAGTCGGCGTGGCCTTCGAGCGCCTTGTTCAAATTGTTGACGTACCCGCCGTGATGTTTGTCGTGGTGAATTTCCATCGTCTTCGCGTCGATATACGGCTCCAGCGCGTCGAATGAATAGGGCAGCGGCGGAAGTTTAAACGCCGCAGCCTGAGCGGTTCCCTGAGCGTCTGTCATTTTTCCTCCTCAAATTGCATTCATGCTCTTCGATTATACGCCCGCCTCCGTGGGCCGATGAAAAGAATCGGCCCCTACAAAAGATCGGCCCCGTAGCGCTCATGCCAGCCGGTGTAGGCCCGATGTAGTCGATCGGGCCCGGGCACTCAACCTACCTTTTCTTCAGTCCGCAAATCTGCAACAGTAAATTCAGCGTGACGCTCAGCGTCGCTGATCCCTGCTCGCCCCCGCCGCTCGATTGCAGAAAAATAAATCTCTCTCCATCCGCCGACACGTCATAATTGACCGCCGGACTCGTCTGCATCGGGCTGAATTCGGACGGCGGAAGACTGAACAGCACATGCGGCGGCCCCGCGTGAAATGTCGGCTTCAGTTCAACATCGACCGCCAGCACGTCGTTTTGTTGCAGACCATTGTAATACACCAACTCCCGCCCGCCCTTGCACCACCTCGGATAATTGCCACCATCCAGCGAAACCTGCCATTCTCCTCCGCCGATGGGGAACGTATTCACGAACACCTGATACAAGCCCGATTGATACGAGGAATAGGCGATGTACTTCCCGTCTGGTGAGAACTGTGCCCCTCCTGCATTTGTCTTGAGCGACTTGGCCTCCGGTTTGTCTCCCAGCGCAGTCATCCACAGGTCGCCCGCAGTGCCGCCCGGCTGCGTCAAAACCATGACTTTGTCATCAGGCGAAACGGTATCCGGGTTGAGGTACGAGCTGCGTTCATTTGGCAGAATAGCTTGTTCGCCTCCTGTGCCATCCGCGCGCTTCGCATACAGCCCTCCGCCGCTCCCGCGGCTCGAATCAAAATAAATTTTCGATCCATCCGGCGACCACGCGTCATAGTCGTCCGTGCCGTCAAACGTCAGCCGGCTCATGCTTCCGCTCGCAAAATCGTAAATCCACACGTCGCCACGGCCGTTTGAAGCAAGGTTGGTGACGTCGCTGACGATCAGCGCAAGCCGCTTGCCGTCCGGCGAAAATCGCGGAATGGAATACCCGCGCGGCGGAAGCGGCAAAACGCGCGATTCTCCTTTGCGATCCGTAATTGCAATCGTTCGAGTGGATGTCGCGGAACCGCCGCTCAGGTACGCCATCACGCCATTCGCCGCCACTGCCACGTATGTTGCTCCGCTCGTCGGATCGTCGCTCACCTGTTCCGGCAACTGCGCCGCTTCGCCCGTGATTTGCATCCGGCTCTCGCTGAAAGGCGCCGCGTATAGCGCGCCTGCCCGGTAATACAGCAAATATCCGCTCGGCGAATAGACCGCCATGTCTCCGTGCGTCAGTACGCGAATTTTCTTCGTGGCGAAGGAATACGCCGCAATCTCCGCATCATCATAGCTCGCCGCGCTGTTTTCCATGCCGATCGTAAAGATTAGACCTTTGCCATCCGGCAGCGCATCCGGCCAGCGGTACGTTCGCTCTCCCTTCTTGGCGTCCGGCATCGCCAGCGTCTGCGGCTGTCCGCCGGATTCCGGAACCCTCATCAAACCCGCCGTGTATTCTGGAGAAAATATAATCGTTCCGTCCTTCGCCCAGCTCCCGCCACGCTGATTCGAAGCATCGGCGAGAACCTGCGTTGTGCCGCCCTCCACCGGGATTTTCTTGAGTTTCCCGTTCGCAAAAAAACCGATCCATTTCCCATCGGGAGAAAAAAACGGGCTCGCGCCATTCTCTGTTCCCTCAATCGGCTTTGCTTCGGGCTCATTCAATGACCGGAGGTAAAGTTGCACCGAACTCCCTTTTGCCCCCATGAAAACGATTTCTCTGCCGTCCGGCGAAAGCGCCACACTGGGCGCATCTCTCGTGACAATGCTCACGCCTTGCGGCAAAGCAACATCGAGCGTCGTGGTTTCGCCCGGCTCGAACGGCACGCCAAAATATAAATATGCCGCGAGCCCCACCGCCACCAACGCGCACACTGCCGCTACCGCCCACGGTAATCCGCGCCGCCACGCATTTTGTAGGGGCGGCTTTACGCCGCCCGGCGCTGAATCCTGCTGCGCCGATTCGTATTGCGTCGCCGCGCCGCTCAAAACTTCGTCGATCGCAATCCGCGCGTCGCCGATATCGCGCAGCCGCTGCTTCGCGTCTTTCTGCAGGCATCGCTGCAATAGCACGCGGACATGCGGCGGCGTATCCTTCGGCAGCGCGCTCCAATCCGGTTCGCTCTTGATCACCGCCGCCAGCGTGTCCGTCACCGTCTCGCCGCTGAACGCCATCTTGCCCGTCAGCATTTCGTACAGCACGCACCCGAACGCCCAAATGTCCGTCCGCCGATCCACGGATTTTCCTTTGGCCTGCTCCGGCGACATATACGCCGCCGTGCCCAAAATAATTCCCGCTTGCGTGGCCATCCGGCTGATCGTTGGCGAAGTGGAAATATCGAGCGAAGCAGGGTCGCCTTCGAGCGCTTTCGCCAGCCCGAAATCCAGAATCTTCACCGCGTCATTGCTCGCGATTTTGTCGTTGCTGGCCAGCTTGATGTTCGCTGGTTTCAAATCGCGATGCACAATCCCGCGCTCGTGCGCGTATTCCAGAGCTTCGCAAATTTGCTTCGCAATCGGCAGCGCTTCGTCCATCGGGATCGCACCCTTTTGCCTGCTTTGCGCCGCGCCGGACTGCCGCTCGACGCTCTCCGCGGCGCTCTTGGGATTCGCGCCTTGCACGCCGGAGATTCGCTCCGCGAGCGTCGGCCCCTCGACCAGCTCCATCACAAGCGCGTGCGTCGCGCCGGAATCTTCGAAGCCATAAATCGCCGCAATGTTCGGATGATTGAGCGAAGCCAGCACTTGCGCTTCGCGCCGAAAACGTGCCAGCCGCTCCGCGTCCTGCGCAAACGCCTCCGGCAAAACTTTCAGCGCGACGTCGCGGTTCAATCGCGTATCTCGCGCGCGATACACCTCTCCCATCCCGCCCGCGCCCAGCGCGCCGGTGACTTCATATGCCCCGAGTTTTGTCCCGCTATTCAACAATGCAGATCCCTGCCTGCCGCAGGCAGGCCTCGCTCCGCTCGGGATTTCGCCTGGCGGCTCAGACGCCGCCAAAACGGCTCAACTTCACCCATTTCGCCTGCTTGGCCTGCCTTCCCTGACGTAGGAAGGGACGCAGAAAGGGCCGACTGAGTACGTCGGTCCTACAAATGCATCGCAACCCGAAGCGGTTCTGTAGGGCCCGACGTGGTCTGTCGGGCCGCAACCCCCGCTCCATCCAACCTGCACGGCGTCAATCGCGCCGGTGATTTCATAAGCACCGAGTCTGGTACCTGACGAGAGGGTCATCTGCCTGCGCTCGTCGAGGGATGGAAGCGCCACAGCGCGGACCTAAGTGGCCAGGCCGACGAGAGAATGCGGCCGTCGTCCAGCCACCCCGGTGACAAGAAATCGCCCGTAAAATTTAATGGAATCCTCTCCAATTTGCCGCTTCGCGGATCCAGAATGCCGGCGCCGTAGAACCAGGAATCTGGCGTAGCGACGGACAACACCAGCCGTCCGTCCTTAGCGATTGCGTTTGGGTTCATCGTTGCCGTGGTGAGGCGCAGAGCGCTCTGGAAAGCGATGGGCTGTTCAACTCCGCCCGAAACCGGCACTCTGAGCAGCCGGACGCCTTCCGTTTCGTCGAGTTGCACCACCAAGTCCTTTCCATTGGGGTCCACGGCGAAGGAATCTCCGGCCGCGACGCGAAGTGGCTCGCCGCCGCTCGCGGGAATGGCCCAGAGAGTGCGCGAAGCAATGTAGTAAAGTGTCTTGCCATCCGGCGAACTCCCCAGCTCGTTCACTTCATTTCCTGGGATGCTCTCGAGTCGCCGAACGATCCGCCCGTCCGCAAGCGAAGCTACAGCAACGATGACATGATTGGCTGAACCCAGCAGAAAAGCAATTTCGCTTTTCTCGATGAGACAAGCCGGTATTGAAGTCTCTTCATTCGTTTGAATCAACGGTGTTGCTTCGCCCCCCGGCGCCGCCACTTCCAGCCGTGAACGTCCCGCCCACAAGGAATTGAAGACCACCCTGCCATCTGGCAATTGCAATGTCTGGTAGCGGTCATTGATATCAGACGCTGCGTCCGTGCCGGCCAGCACTTCAGTATTTGCGCCCGAAGCAGAGAAACGCCGGACTTCAATCGGGCGGTCAATTTGATCCAGGTAAATGTCTCCGTCCTTGGCTGCGTCCATAAAACTGGGTACGGAGGTCAAAGAGAACAGCGTGCGAATGGGCCCCATGCCGTGGCGTGGAATCGAGATGACCCGATAAAGGTCCCCAGCATTCATCTCCACCAAAACGGACTGGTCATCCGTGGGCACCGCAATGGGGAACAGGCTCAAAGGCCCATTCACGTGCAAATCAAGTTGAGGCGCCATTCGTTGTACCTTCCCTGACGTGAGATCTATAATGTAAAGGTGAGGCGACGAGAGGTCTGTCTGGCCTTGTTCGAGCGTCTTTCCATAAAAGACCGCTTCCTTCCCATCGTGAAATGCTCTAACCGGAGGGCACAAGTCGGCTATCAGCCCGGAAAAAAAAGCGTCCAAAGGTTCTACCCTCCCGCTTTCCGGCCAAAAGTGATAGAGCTGGACGTTTCGGTCTTTGTTCACTCTGGTTACCAGCAACGTGCCGTCCGGCAAAACCTCGGGGCCCATGGCGTTTTCCAAAACCAGTCGCTCATCACCTCCGAAGCGCGAAACGGCGTAAATGCCATTTGGAACCGAGAGGTCGCGGTCAAAATAGATTTCGCTCCCGTCCGGAGACCAATTCAACTCCGTAATGTATCCGCGCGTGCGGTCTTTCGTCAGCACCGTCCAGTCCCCTGAATCGGTGTCCATAACCGCCACCTGAGTCAGGTTGTCCACCATGGCCTGGAAAGCCAGCGTGTGGCCGTCGGGAGAGATGCGCGGGCCCATGGCGACGCCCGGCCCGTTCAGCCTTTGTGCCGACCAATCTTGACTTGGAGGATTCTGTCGCGCGCCGGCCCACCACCCTGCCGTGATACCGGCGACAATGCCAACGATCAGCAAGCTCGCGCCGACCAGCCACGCCCAGCGCCACGACGCGACGCGCCCGTGGCTGCTGGCTTGCCCAATGCCTGCTTGCTCTCCCGCCAGTATTTCTTCTATCGCAATGCGTGCGTCCCCGACGGATTGCAATCTCTGCCGCGGATCTTTTTTCAGGCAGCGTTGCAGCAATTCGCGAATCCGCGAAGGCGTGTTTGCTGGAACTGCGTTCCAATCCGGTTCGCTCTTGATCACCGCCGCCAGCGTGTCCGTCACCGTCTCGCCGCTGAACGCCATCTTGCCCGTCAGCATTTCGTACAGCACGCACCCGAACGCCCAAATATCCGTCCGCCGATCCACGGATTTTCCTTTGGCCTGCTCCGGCGACATATACGCCGCCGTGCCCAAAATAATTCCCGCTTGCGTGGCCATCCGGCTGATCGTTGGCGAAGTGGAAATATCGAGTGATGCAGGATCGCCTTCCAGCGCCTTCGCCAATCCAAAATCCAGAATCTTCACCGCATCATTGCCGCTGATTTTGATATTTGCGGGTTTCAAATCGCGATGAATGATGCCGCGCTCATGCGCGTATTCCAGCGCCTCGCAAATTTGTTTTGCGATCGGCAGTGCTTCGTCAATCGGAATCGCGCCCTTTTGCCTGCTTTGCGCCGGACCGGACTTTCGCTCGGCGCTCTTGGGATTCGCGCCTTGCCCGCCGGAGATTCGCTCCGCGAGCGTCGGCCCCTCCACCAACTCCATCACCAGCGCATGCGTCGCGCCGGAATCCTCGAAGCCATAAATCGCCGCAATGTTCGGATGATTCAGCGAAGCGAGCACTTGCGCTTCGCGCCGAAAACGTGCCAGCCGCTCCGCGTCCTGCGCAAACGCCTCGGGCAAAACTTTCAGCGCCACATCGCGCCCCAGCCGCGTATCTCGTGCGCGATACACCTCCCCCATCCCGCCCGCGCCCAGCGGCGCGGCAATCTCATACGGTCCGATTTTTGTTCCTGCATTCAGCAAATCAATTCGCTCTCACAATTTTTTCGCGTTTCTGCAACACATCATCGCTGAAAGCGTTGCGGATTATACTCCGGCGGCCGCTCGGGCGTGTTCCAGTTCTGAAGTCGCGTTCATCCGCGCGCAATGCTGGTGCGCCACTCGTCACTCGCCACTTGTCACTCGTCACTCGCTTACGTTAACCTCATCGCCGCAGCATCGCGAGCAGGAGCGCATGCCCACCATCGCCCATCTGGAAAAGCATTTCACGGCCACGGCCGCGGTGCGCGACATCGTCATTGGCATGGCCGACGGCCTCACCGTTCCTTTCGCGCTGGCCGCGGGAATCACCGGCGCGATCGCCTCCACGCGTATCGTCGTGACGGCGGGCCTGGCGGAAATCGCCGCCGGCTCGATTGCCATGGGCCTCGGCGGATATCTCGCCGCCAAGACCGACTCCGAGCATTACGCCTCCGAAAAGCGCCGCGAAATCGAAGAGACCGTCGAAATCCCCGACCAGGAGCAAGAGGAAGTCGCGAAAGTTTTCCGCGGCTATGGCCTCGCCGAAGAGCACGTGCGTCCCGTTGTCGGCGCAATCTGCTCGGACCAGAAGCGCTGGGTCGATTTCATGATGCGTTTCGAGCTCGGCCTCGAAGAGCCCGACCCGACGCGCGCGGGCCGCAGCGCCGCCACCATTTTCGCGTCCTACATCGTCGGCGGACTGATTCCGCTCGCGCCATACATCGTTCTTGGCCACGTGTTCACCGCGCTCTGGGTTTCCGTTGGCGTCACGCTCTTCGCGCTGCTCGCCTTTGGATTCATCAAGGCAAAGTTCACCGACGTTTCGCCGATTCGCGGCGCGCTGCAAACCGCGTTCGTCGGCGGACTCGCCGCCGCCGCGGCGTTTTTCCTCGCCCGCCTGGTGAACATGCGTTAGCCACTCGCAGCGACAAGCTTGTACCGGGGTCCCCAAACGCGGATTTTGTGCATTTGGGACAGATCCTCGCCTGCCTCGTCAACCTCCGCTGATTCGCCTTATGGTGTCATTCTGAGGCGCGCTTCTTATGCGCCGAAGAATCTCGCCTTGGTCTTTTGCTTTTGCCTCTGTGTTTTTATGGTGTCATCCTGAGCGGAGCGCCTTTTGCGGAGCCGAAGGATCTGCATTTAGCTCTTTCTTTACTCGCCACTAGCCACTCGTCACTGCCTTTTCATACCACTTGATCATCACTCCATTTTGATCAACGATCCGATCCACTTTGACGCTCCGTGCCACATCTCAGGAGAACGAATCCGCACCCCTGTCGCGCCGAAGCGTCAGCGAAGGTGGATCGCCGCATCTCCCCGAACCCGCCTTCCACGACCCTCGCCATCACATCAAAATCTTTCACGGCGACTGCCTCCAAATCCTCGCCGCCATCCCCGCCTCCTCCATCGACCTCATCTTCGCCGACCCTCCCTACTTCCTCTCCAACGGTGGCATCACCTGCCACGCCGGACGCATGGTCAGCGTCAACAAAGGCGAATGGGACCGTTCCCGCGGCCCCAGCGCCAACCATGAATTCAACACCGCCTGGCTCGCCGCCTGCCAGCGCGTCCTCAAACCCGACGCAAGCATCTGGGTCAGCGGCACTTCCCACGTCATTCATTCCGTCGGCTTCGCCATGCAGCAGCTCGGCTTCAAACTCCTCAACGACATTTCCTGGGTCAAGCCCAATCCGCCGCCCAATCTCTCCTGCCGCTATTTCACTCACGCCACCGAAACCATCATCTGGGCCGCGCGTGACAAAAAGTCCCGCCACAAATTCAATTACAAACTCATGCGCCAAATCGCCGGCGGCAAACAAATGAAATCCGTATGGACGATTCCTCCTCCCGAGCCCTGGGAGAAAAAATTCGGCAAACATCCAGCGCAAAAGCCTCTCGCCCTCATCGAGCGCATCCTTCTCGCCTCCTCTTCCGAAGGCGACCTCGTCCTCGACCCTTTCCTCGGCTCCGGCACCACCGCCCTCGCCGCGCTGCGCCTCTCGCGCCACGCTCTCGGCATCGAATTCGAATCCGCCTCGCTCGATTTAACTCTCCATCGCATCTGTTCCGATTTGGTACAGGTCGAAATTTCTCTTTCCTGTGCACAGTTTTCCCTTGATCTGTTCTCCTATCCTATGGATCGATCAAATTCCATGACAATGAGCGACACGCTCAGCGCAAAACTCGTTCGCCGCGAACGCAACTACTACTTTGTCGGCTCCCTCCGCCGCGAAATCATCTACTCCGCTCCCGCCGACTCCCTCGAAGAAGCCTGGCGCAAATTCAGCGCCAGCTCGCACAGCGCCACCGAAATCCTCTTCATCATCAAGACCGAAACCCAAATCTATCTCGCATAACGGCCCGCCAGTACACATGTAGTCCCTTCCCATCCAGATCATGACGTGATCTAATCGCTGTACCTGGAACGGAGCACAGGAACGTGGCGATACCCGACTATCAAACAATCATGCTTCCGCTTCTCAAGTTCGCCTCGGACGGAAAGGAGCATTCGGTAGAGGAAGCAAGGGAGAAGATGGCATCCGTCTTCGGTCTAACTGATGAAGACAGGAAGGCGCTTCTACCAAGCGGGCGTCAGACGGTTTTCTCAAACCGCGTCGCCTGGGCGAAGGTGTATCTTCACCACGCTGGCACCCTCAGCTCATCGCGCAGAGGCTATTTCCAAATATCGGACAGGGGCAGGGAAATCCTCCGCGAAAATCCCTCTGAAATTAACGTTAAGTATCTGGAGCGATATCCCGAATTCATCGAATTTCGTACGCCCGATAAGAAACAAAAAAAAGACGCGTCGCAGCCACAAGGGCGGGGTGCGGAATCGATCAAGGATTTGTACGGAATGGGGTCTGAGGAAACTCCTGAGGAGATGCTTGAGTCAGCGTATCAACGTCTGAGGGCGGACTTGGCTGCGGAGCTGTTGGTGCGACTGAAAAACTGCTCCCCACGGTTCTTCGAACGGCTAGTCGTGGAGGTCATTCTGAAGATGGGCTATGGCGGCTCACGCAAGGAGGCCGGCGAGGCCATAGGTACCAGCGGCGACGAAGGAATCGATGGAATAATCAGCGAGGACCGCCTCGGCCTCGATGTCATCTACTTGCAGGCAAAAAGGTGGCAAGGGACAGTCGGGCGGCCGGAAATTCAAAAATTCGTCGGCGCACTGCACGGGAAACGGGCAAGAAAAGGAATTTTCATTACGACGGGGACGTTCTCGACGGAAGCGCTGGATTTCGTCTCGCAAATAGAATCGAAGGTCGCGCTTATAGACGGAAAACAGCTCGCCGAGATGATGATCGATTCGAATGTGGGCGTTACTCCGCAGGCCGCGTACGAGACGAAAAGGATCGACTCAGATTACTTTGAAGAAGAATAGCTTCTACTCGCTCCCACCTTTCGCCAATCGCTATATCCGCCCCAAAATCCGCCAACAACTTCAAATCCTCCGCGACCTCGGCCTCCTCACCTTCCTCGGCGAGGGTCACTACCGCCTCCGCTAACCGCCTCTTTGGAGTGCGGCGGTCCGCTTCGCGGATTCCGGCGAGTCCATCGGACGAAGCCGGAACTCGACGCCGCTTTGCCCCTCCGTGAGCTTTTACCGAACAGTTCGCTTGCGCTATTCAATGTCCGCCTGACTCACAATAAAATCATCCCTGACGTTTATGCCGTCAGAACTCATTCTCATCACCGTTTCATAGAACGACCTTCTCGCATTCCTTTGAAACCAACCCACCGAGCACCACTCGTACTGCTCTGCTCTCCTAACCAATCCATGCTTCACCGCGTTTGAATGGACATAATTCAACCGCGCAAGATACGACCTCTGGTAAGTGATGCGTGATTCCCAATACTGAAACCACACTTTCCTCTTCGCTGCGTCGTCCTCTTCGTTGATTTCCTTCGCCGTGACCGTATGCAGATGACCGACGAACTTCGCCAACGACGACACTCCCTCTGGAGAAATCGCAATGAAATGATAGTGATTCGGAAATACCGCCCATGCTTCAAGTTTCCATCCGTAACGGACAGCCAGACTCAATAACGTCTCACAGAGGTAGGTTAGGCGCTTCTGCGAATTGAAGAACGGCCGCTTTTCATACGTGGCTGCCGTCACCATGTAAGCGCCCGCCGCGTTCAGGCGATGCGTAGGGCTATGAGGCCAATCAGGCATGCGGCGCAGTTTACGTTCCTGCCCTCCAAAAGCAAAGCGGCGTCGAGCTCCAGCTTTGCCGGAGTCCGCGAGGCGGACCGCCGCACTCCATAGAATCTGGCCATAAATTATCGCCCTCTCTAACTCCTTTCTTCCCGTTTTTTATTTTCGCGCGACCTGCATTTTCCCCTTGCATTTCTGTTGCCGTTATGGTAACGTGCTCACAAGAATATCGGCTTCCGCCGCAGTCAGGTCGTCGGAGCCGCCAACCTGACGTAAGTCTAACTAAACACAAACCGAAGGAGTTTTTTGATGCGCCCCAGCTTCCCCTATCGCAAGTCTCTCGACCTCTATCCAGAACTGCTCCAAAGGCTCCAGCAAGAGTTCGCAACACAGGCCGCCAGCGCCCGCGGCTCTTCGCTTTTTATGCGCTTTGGAGATTCTAATCGCGGAAGATATGAAAAATTAGAAATCGATGCAACTTACACAAAACAAAAGGTTGAGATCGTTTCTAATCGCGGAAATTTCAGCGTTTAGAAATCTTTAGTCCTGTTTCCGGACAACGAGGTTTAACCACTACTTTTGCTGGCCCTGGGCTATTGGTTGCCGAAGGGCCAGAGGCCGAAGAGTTTCAGGAAGACGTCGTCGTGCTTGTCGATGAGCATCTGCGCGGTTCGCGACGGCGGCCAGGGCGAAGCGAGGCGCTCGGGATGATCGGCGATCCAGAAAGCGACGAGAGCCTGCACGGTGGCATCGCGGTCGAGCACGGCTTCGTTCATTTTGTCGAAGCTGTCGACGTTGGAGTGATGCGTGTAGCGGTAATTGGGCGAGTCCTGATCGAGATTGATGCCGGGAAGGCCCTGGAGAATGAACGGGCCGGTGTCAGTGCCAAATTCGGTGTCGTCGTTGGCGGTGATTTTGCCGAAGGCGGTGAGATTAGCGACAAAAGGATCGACGGCGGGGAGAAGATCGCTGCGTCCGCCCATGTTGAGAGCGGTGACGGGGCCCTGGCCGTTGTCGAGGATGACGGCGGCGACGTGATTTTGCATTTCAGCTTTGTGCGTGTTGACGTAGGCGATGGAGCCGAGCAGGCCTTCTTCTTCGCCGGTGAAAAGCACGAAGCGGATGGTGCGGCGCGGCTTGAATCCGGAATGCACGATGGCTTCAGCGGCGCCAAGAGTGGTGGTCGTGCCGGCGCCATTGTCAGTGGAACCTTCGGAAAGGTCCCAGGAATCAAGATGGCCGCCGACCACGATGACTTGTTCAGGATGCTCGGTGCCGGGAATTTCGCCGACGACGTTGGCGGTGTCAATGGGGCCGTCGGTGACGCGATTTTGAACGTCGATGTGGACGCGGGGAGTTTCGCCGCGGTCGATGAAGCGTTCGAGGAGGTCTTGATCTTCGGCGGAGATCGCGACGACTGGAATGTCGTAAAAAACGGCGAAGCCGAGCATGCCGGTGTGGGTGAGGTGCATGCCCTGGGATTTGCCGCCCCCTTGGCCGCCGATGACGGCGACGGCACCGACCTCATGCGCCTTTTGGAGGAAACCGCCGAATTTGGCGAAGCTGGACATGCCGTTTTCCGGCGGCGCGCCCTCTTGCACCGCGAGAAGGATTTTGCCGCGCCAGTCGCCGGAATTTTGGGACATTTCCTGATCGAGTTGGAAAACGTTGACAGGAACCACGTCGGCATCGACTCCGCCTTGCGGAGTGGAGCCGACCCAGCCCATGGAATCGACCATAAGTTTGTGATGCGCGGGCGCGATCATTTCGGCGGAGGCGGAGATGCGCGTCCAGCCGCGGAAAAACTGCCAGTGTTCAGCATGAACGTTTTCGAGGCCGATGGCGCGCATTTGTTGGAGGCCCCATTGAATGGCGGCGTTGCATTGCGGCGAGCCGGTGACGCGGGCGCCGATGTTGTCGCTGAGATCTTCGAGAAATTTGTAGGCGTGGTCGTTCATCATGCCCTGGCCGGCGATGGCGGCGAGCGCGGGCATGGTTCCGTCGTTGAGCTGAGGCGCGACGGCGATGTCCTGCGGCGCGGGAGGATTGGCGGCGCGCGCGACGAAGGCACAAGCGGCGGCGAAAAAAATGATTGCGGAAGCGATGACGAAAAGCGCGATGGGCTGGCGTTTCATTTTC
>JASHRN010000032.1 GCA_030037335.1 Candidatus Acidiferrales bacterium
GACAGTTTGTCCGACGCTACCGCGGAAACCTTCCGGATCGACTGAATGACGCGATTGATTTCTGGCTGTGAAATCGCTGGCGCGCGTCCGTCTTTCTTTTGAAAAAAGATCACGTCGATGCCGCCATCCTTGGAGTAAAGTTCATCAGTAATCTTATAAGGCCTGCGATCCGTTGATCCGAACTGGAACCCTTCAAAACTCGATGTATGGATCGAAAAAATGCCTGAGTCTGCTGGAGGCATCGACATTGTCTTAATCAAAAGCAAAATCGCGCTGGAGATTGCCTGCTTTTTGGAAATAAACGGGGTGATCTGTGCTGGCGTCGTTTCCAGCATGGCTAAGTGGAAATTGTAGTCGGAGGCGAGTGCTTCCGCGCCGTATATTTGCTGAAGTCTTTGTGAATCCAGGTTTGCAGTTTTCATCACTTCGTTTATTAGATCTTTCGGAGGGAAGACCGAAAACCAAAGCGCATTTCCTGAGCGAAATGCAGTCAGACGAATTTGTCCAACGGTTTTGCTCTTCTGATCGTCGACGTCGTCCCAGGGAAGCTCAAATTCGTACCCGAAATAGGAGACGCGGCTGTGGGCCACCTTCGAAACATCAGTATCTGACAACGCAACGGGAACCTTCGACGCTTCTGGTACCTTGCGGTAAGTGTAGCGCACCATCAAAGCGGACATGGTTTGAACGCCAAAGAGCCAGAAATACGCACCTCCAACCACCACCACGATTGCGAGTGCGGCGAGGATGCGTTTCCGAGTAGACATGGCCTCAGCTCAGCGAGAGAATCACGAATTCAATAATCTGGAGAACCCGATTATAAGCTAGGTAGGACAAGCAAGACGCCGATGCACTGCTGAGGTGCCGTAACGATCAACAAAAAGGATATGTTATTGCTCGTTCATTTCCACTCCAGCCCCGCCAAAATTTCGCCGTAAGTCTCCATCCCTTTCCACAAATTGCCGACGCGCAAATTTTCATTCGGGCTGTGCTGATTATCGTCGAAATTCGCAATGGGCACGCCAATCACCGGCAAACCCAAGTCCGCGAAAATGTACATCGGCACGCTGCCACCGAGCAGCGGCAACTTCACCGCCGGCTCGCCCGCGCCTTCATCCACCGCGCGCATCAACGCCTGCGACACCGGCAAATCCATCGCGGTGCGCGTCGACGGATACCCGTGGTCGTGCGTCACCTCCGCGATCCGCGCATACTTCAGCCGCTCCGCCATCGTCGGCTCGCGATCAATCACGTAATATCCCTGCTTGCGAATGTGCGCCGCGAGCGCGTCGAACTCCTGCTGCGGCCCTGCATTTTTCACCAGACGCATGTCCAGCGAAGCCGTCGCCTCGTCCGGAATAATCGTCTTCGCCTGCGCGCCCGTCCATCCGCTCTCCATGCCGTCAATATTCAGCGAAGGCTCGTTCAGCAGCTCCAGCAAACTTTTCCCTCCGCCATCCGGCGCTGCAATTCCAAATGTCCGCAGCAGCAGCGCGTCATTGTTCGGGGCCTCGGCAATCGCTTTTCGTTCCGCCGGCCCCAGCGGCACCACATTGTCGTAGAATCCCGCAATCGTCACGCGCCCGTCCGCGTCCTTCATCGACGCCAGCAGTTGCGCGAGCCGCATCGCCGGATTCGGCGCCCAATTCCCGTAATGGCCGCTGTGCAGCGGATGCAGTGGCCCAAACACCGTCAGCCGCACCGAAATCACACCGCGATTCCCAAAGAAAATCAACGGGCGCCCGCTCTGGTCAATCGGCCCGTCAGCGGTGATCAGCAAATCGCCGGTGAAAAGATTTTTGTGCGCATCCACCGTCGCTTCCAGATGCGGCGAACTGTCCTCCTCCTCGCCTTCGAAAATCACCTTCAGATTCACGGCCATCGGAATGTGATTTGCGCGCAGCGCATCGATCGCCACAAGAATTCCGATGATCGGGGCCTTGTCGTCGCCAGACGACCGCGCATAAATGCGCCAATCGTCTTTATAACTGTCCGGCGCATTCGGAAAAGGAATCAGCTTGCCGCCGCGATCAATCGAGTCCGTGCGCAGCGCTGGAACAAACGGCTTTGTGCCAATCCATTTCTCCGTATCCACCGGCTGGCCGTCATAATGCGCGTAAAAAAGAATCGTGTGTTTTGCTCCCGGCGAATCCAGTTCGCCAAAAACCACCGGCCCGCGCCCGGGAGCCGTCGGCAGCAGCTCAACGCGAAATCCGCGCCGTTCGAGCATTGCCCGAATCGTCTCCGCGTTGCGCGAAATGTTCGCCGCATCCGAGGCCACATTCGGAATCGAGAGCAGCTTCACAAATTCATCGATGATTTGCGCCTCATGCGCCGCGCGATACGCCCGTACGGCCACCACCACATTCTTCGCGCCGGAATTTTCCGCCGCCCTCGCAGCCCGTGCGCTTCCCGCGCAAATCGCAACTGTCGCCAATCCAACACTCAACGCCTTATGCTTCATCGTCATAGCTCCCGCGCGATGCTATCACGCCGGGCACGTTTCACGTTCTGCCGCTCAGCGCTTTTTCCGTTGACGGCCAATTAATCCTATGGTAACGTACTAATTGAAGAACGGTCATGAAGCTTCACAGGCCGCGGCAACGCGGCTTTTTGTTTTTATGGCCATGCGAGGCGAAAGAACGGTGAATCTAATCGCCAGACCTATGAATTATTAGAAGTCGGCGTAAGTTGCAGAAAACAAAAGAAAGGAGGCGTTTCTAATCGCCAGAGAAATGCGTTTTTTCAAAAATCCAGCTTCGACCAATCCCATTTTCGGACACCGAAAACCGACGCGACCTTCCCTTTCGTAGGCTACTCGACACCGGCGCCCCACACGCTAGGCTATTTTGGCGTTTCGTATTTTGGCACCTCGGGGAGGTGGGAGATGACTTTGCCCGATGTATCAAGGAACTGAATCACCGGCGAGCCGTCAGGATTCACTTTGATGACGATGCGAGCGCGGCCATCTTTGTCCTTGAGAGTCAGCGAAGCGGAATCGTCAGGCGTACGGCCGAGGTAAATTCGCTGTTCCGGCGGCGCGTGAGTCTTAAAAAAATTCTTCTGCTCGTCGGGAGTGGCGTTGAGGAAATCGGTGATGGGCCAGTCAGGATCGTCGACGATACTCAAGCCCGAGCGTTTGCGATTGCCTTCTTCCTGGGCATCAATCGTGAAGACCTGGTCCTGTAAATAGCGATCGAAGCTGAGATGACCGTAGCTGGAGACGACACCGTTTTTATCCTTGCTGCCACCAAAGATGAGGCCGCCATTTTCGGTTCCTTCGTCGTTGTAGAAAATCATTCCGGCGGCAGAGCGGCCGTTCGGGTGAGGCTGTTCCTTATTGTTGATGATGATGCCGGGAAATTTTGATTTGTCGGAGATGACCATGCGCAAAGTGCCGTCGGGCTCGACGATGTTGATGCGCTGAACGTCGATTTCGGAGAATTTTGTACGTTGCTCTTCAAGAGCAAATGCGGAGCCGACCAGAACGACAATCAAAAGCGTGATGATGACGGCGTAAGTTTTCCAGAGCCGAAGTTCTTTCTCGGAATTTTCCATGGTTGCTCCTTTTACGTCGATGGACGATGACCAAATGGAAATTTGCATCGGCCAAACGCGGCGAACGAAATCAGTAATTCCACGGTGCGGTATCGCTCCCCGCAGGCGCATCCTTTTTCACTTGCGCGGCCATGTCGCGCAGCAAATCAGCCCACGTCATGGGATGCCAGCCGTGGCCCTTCATCGGGCGGCCGTAAGCGAACGAGCCTCCGTAATACGGATTTTTCGTGGTTTTCAGAAAATCTTCCATACGATAGACCGCGAGATTCAAATAGTAGCTGTCCATATCGCCAACGAAGAAATGCAGCTTGCCGACGAGATCGTTGCCAATTTCACTCCAATGCGTTTGCGCATAATGAGTCAAATCGTAGCCGTGATCGCGCGCATAGTTCACAGCGTCGCGATTGATTTCTCCGGTTTGCATATTCCACATGGGAACCGGATATCCGTCGTCGCCAATGGGACAGAAAATTGACCACCAGCCATCGAGCTGATAATCGGAGCGGCCATTTGGGCCGAGCACATCTTCGTAATGGCTGACTTCTTCCACGGTGGAGCGGACAAGACCGCGCGGGGCGCGGCTCCAGGGTTTTTTCATGGTGAAATATTCGCTCGGCGATTTGTAATCGAAGGCATTTTTTTCTTCGTAGAGATTGGTTTGCTGAAAACTTTGAAAGTCGATGGGATCAGGATCGAATACCCATGCTCCACCGAAAAACTTGGGATGATAAAGCTGAAGCGCGAGAGATTCCCATCCGCCCGTCGAGCCGCCCTCGACAATGCGCGCGTAGGAATGGCGAATGATGCGGAAATGAGTTTCGAGGTAAGGAATCAGCTCGTTCATGATGGCGTCGCCGTGCGGCCCGCAAGCGGCGGAATTGACGGCATAGGAATCGTCGAAATAGGGACACGGATCCTGCCAGGTGACCATGATGAAGCGCGGAAAATTGTTAGAAATCCACGCCTGATAAAATTCGTATCCGGTACCGAGGCCGGAAGCCTTGCCTTCTGCAGCGGCTTCGGGAGTCTCGTGCGAAGCGTCGGTGTCAAATTCCCAGGGGATGGGCTGATAAAAATGGCCCTGATTGTAAACGACGGGGTAGTACGAACTGGGATGCGAGTCGTAATCCTTGGGAAGAAGAATCGTGGCGCCGAGATACATAGGATGACCCCAGAATTTTGTGAGCGTGCGGCTCTGGAATTTTATGACTTTGATCCATTGCGTTTCCTTCGGCGGAGCGAGCTGCGCAAGGATGGGACTGCTGCTGAATTCGTCCTCGGAAATAACTTTGTCCATGGTGAGCGGAATGTCGAAACCGTGCGCGGAATCGAGATGAATTTTCTGGACCGTGCTATAGGGATTCCCGGGAGCGAGGCTCGGCAGTTCGCCAACCCAGTCAAGATGGGCCCAGACGGTGTGGCCGTCGGCGCGATGAAGCTCGGTGTAAACGTTCAGGAACGCCTCGACGTAATAATCTCCAGCAGGAAGATCCTTCAGGCTTGAGAGAGGATAACCGGGAGTGGCAGCGTCAATCGTGACTTCTTGGCCGGGCTGAAGATTGCTGACGTCCTTGCCGAAAAACGGAGGCGCGCCTTCGGAAAGGAGCTGGATGCGAGGATCGAGTCTGTCCGTGCTGGCGATGACGACGAAGACGCGGCCGGTAGTGGGCTGAAAGTGTATTGCAGAAGAGAGGGAGATGCGAAATCGAAGTGGCGTTTGCGCTGCCGCAGGATGAGAGGGGCAAAACAGGAGCGCGAGCACCGCGAAGGCAGCAGGAATGCCGTGCCGTGCGAAAGTCGATGCAGACTTCCGATTGCAATTTCGCTTCATCGCGTGACCTCGATGCAAATTAAATGAAATGGGCCGAATCTCCGCACACGAACAGGCAGAGAATTTGCTGAGAACGACTTTTACGGTTTTGAGCGCGAGTATCTTTGATGAGGCGGAGCGCAGTGTCAACGGATTTCTCACATCAAATCAAGCCTGATTCAACGGCGCGTTCTCCGGAAGCGGCGCATCTTACATTGGAATGCAAAGAGAACTGCGCAGACAGAGAAGAAGGAATTCCACGCGTTGGGCACGGCTGATTCTGACCTGCACGCTGGCGATTTTTTTCTTCGCGCAGCAGCCGAGCGAGGCCTACTCCGTTTTTACGCATGAAGAGCTAATCGATCTGACCTGGCGGGATTCCATTCGGCCGCTGCTCCTGGCGCGGTTTCCGGGAACGACCGATGCGCAATTGCGCGTGGCCCATGCGTATGCCTACGGCGGATGCACGATGCAAGACATGGGCTACTACCCGTTCGAGAACCCATTTTTCACAAACCTGACGCACTACATACGGTCGGGAGATTTTGTCGACAATCTATTCCGAGAAGCGCGGAATGTGAATGAATACGCGTTTGCGATCGGGGCGCTGTCACATTACTTGGGCGATTCAATCGGGCATTCGGTCGCGACGAATCCGTCGACCGCAATAGATTTTCCGAAACTGGCAAAGAAATACGGGCCGATTGTCACGTACGATGAAGACCCGCACGCGCATGTGCGAACGGAATTCGGATTCGACATCGGGCAGCTCTCGAAACGCACATTCGCGCCGCCGGCATATATGAAATACATCGGGTTTCGCACGCCGAGAGAGCAACTGCAGCGAGCGTTCCTGCGAACTTACGGATTCGATATTCACGGATTGTTCGGCCGGACGCGAGCGGCGTTGCACACTTATCGATTCGCAGTGCGAAAGTTCATTCCGGCGTTCGCCGGAGCGGAAGTTATTCTGCATGGAAAGCAGTTTTTACCTGATACAGGAAATGACCGCTACAAAATATTCCTCGCGCAATTTGCAGAAAGCGAATTATGAGCGTCACTGGGCGTATACCTACAGAAAACCAGGAGTGGGGCTGCATCTGCTCGCGTTTGTGGTGAAAATTGTTCCGAAGGTGGGGCTGGCCTCGATGCTGGCAATCAAAATCCCAAATCAGACATCCGAGGGACTCTACATTGACAGCGTGAACCGAGCGGCAGCGGCCTACCGGCAGGTTTTGGCGGAGCTGCTGAAAAATCCGAAGGCGATTCCGCCACTGCCAAACCGCGATCTGGATACTGGACTGAAAGTGAGGCCGGGCGGTTACAAGCTGACGGACGAGACATACGCAAAGCTGGTGAACCGGCTGACAACGGATGGAACGGCGGCGCTGCCGAAAAGACTGCAAGAAGATATTTTGAATTACTACCCCGATCCGAACGCGCCGATTGCAACAAAAAAGAACAAAGGAAAATGGAAACGCCTGAATGAAGAACTGCAAG
>JASHRN010000033.1 GCA_030037335.1 Candidatus Acidiferrales bacterium
ACAGAAGTATCTGTGAAGGTCAGCACTGCTACGGGGCTTGACGTCAACTTGCTCGAATAGGGGCCTCCAGAGATTGTGCCCCGGTAAACGTTATAACCCGCCACGGACGAAGTGCTCGCGGTCCATGAAAGGACTACATAGGGCTGACCCGATGCCGCGCCTGTGCCGGATAGCGCGATTCCTGCCGGCGAGTTCGAAGCACTACTTGCAATTTTTATTGCGCCCGACGCACTTCCGGCCGTTTCCGGCGCAAATGTGACGTCGAGCGACGCAACCTCTCCCGGTGTCAAGACTTCTCCCGCAGCCAGACCGGATGCCTCAAATCCCGTTCCCGATGTTGTGATGTTCGAGATGGAAAGGCTCGAGTTTCCCGTATCCGTGATCGACACAGTCGCGTTTGCCGAGCTGCCATCAGCAACGCTGCCAAAACTCAAGCTTGACGGCGTTACAGTAAGCGTCCTGGTTGCAGCCACTCCGGCTCCCACCAGAGGCATGCGAAGCCAGCCCACTGCTGCAGTGGTTCTGAACGACAGCGTCCCCGAAACCGTTCCGGCAGATTCAGGCGCAAAGTGAAGGCTGAATGAAGCGCTTTTGCCGCTTGCGAGCGTCAATGGAACAGCGATACCAGTCATTGTGAAGCCCTCGCCGGAAACGGAATCTCCAGAAATGGTCACACTACTGGCACCGGTGTTGGTCACCGTCGCGCTTTCTGTGCCGCTCGATCCGACCACCAAATTGTGGAAATTCATTGATACGGGCAAGATGAAAAGCGTCTGTTTCACCGCTGTGCCCGTCATCGGAATAGAAATCGTGGATGACGATGCGCTAGTTCGAATGATGATCGTGCCAAGCCCAGTGCCCGTCTCTGTTGGTGCATAAGTTATTCGGATGCTCAGGCTCTCCCCCGCGCCGATCGTCGCCGGCAGGTTTAACTTACTTCTCACAAAGGCGGTGTTTTCGATGTACGCCTCCGATAGGGTAATGCTGGCGTTTCCACTGTTTTTGATTGTCAGAGTCTGCGTAAGCGAGGAGCCCACATATACGTGCCCAAAATGAATCGTCGTTGGACTGACTTGAACTGCAGCGCTGCTTCGGCCCGCAAAAGGTCCACTGAAAAGGAACAAGATGACAAAAACGTAGGCGCTCTGACGTAAGAAATCGAGATCCAGAAGGCCTGAACTGAAAGCAACTAGGCCCTTGCCCGCGCGGATGCCCATAGTTCACCTCGTAAGGTTGAGGGCATGGAGGCTGTGAATTTAGAATCGCGGGGTGCAATTCGACAACTGTACTAGGGAACAGATTAAGGGCAACGGCGGCTCTGTACTTCACTGCTTGACGCACCGCCGCTATGCGGCAACTGGCCGGATGAAGTCAAATTTCGATCCGATACGCATCTTTACAGAGCGTGTTCACACTTCTTATTTGCAAATGTCTGAACACAGATTTTTTTCTGTGCAGTGGAAAACAGCTGGCTGTCAGCCATGTGTCCGGCGATATAATTCCGCGCAGCAATGGGACAACAGAGGGGGAAGGGAATGAGCACAATAAAGAGACAAGAGGTGGAAGCCTGGCACGGATTGAATCGCGCGGCGCGGAGATTGTGGAGCTCACAACCGAAGCGATGCGCCGCAGTCCTGCTAATCGCTTCCAGCGCTCTGCTGCTCGCCGTCACCATTGTCCTCCCGCGCTGGCCAATGGTTGCGCAAGCCCAGCAGCGTTCCTCCGGCGGCCTATCCACTGCCACGCGCGCCAAGATCGACGCTGTTTTCAGCGATTTCAATGCGCATACGCCCGGCTGTGTCCTCGGCGTGGTTCGGGGCGGCACGCTTGTATACACCCACGGATACGGCATGGCGCGGCTTGAGGAAAACGTGCCGCTGACTCCGGAATCGGTGCTGGAAATCGGATCGGTCTCGAAGCAATTCACCGCCGCCAGCATCTTCCTCCTCGAACATGAGGGTAAGCTCTCTCTCGATGATGATGTCCGCAAATACATTCCTGAGCTTCCCGCGTACGATCGCCCGGTCACCATCCGCGAATTGCTCCATCACACCAGCGGGGTTCGCGATGTTATTTCGCTGATGAGCATGTCGGGAATCGCCTTCGACGATTTTGCCTCCGAATCCGATGCCCTGGCGATGATCGCCCGCCAGCGCGAGCTGAATTTCGAACCGAATTCGCAATACATGTACAGCAATTCCGGCTATGTTCTGCTTTCGCAGATCGTCAAACGTGTTTCGGGGATGCCGCTCGCCCAATTTGCCAAGAAGAACATTTTTGCCCCGCTTGGCATGACACACACGCTGATCGTCGACGATCACACACTGGTTATCCCCGGACGCTCGGGAACGTACGCTCCGCAAAGAAGCGGCGGCGGATTCCAGATCGATATGTCGAATTGGGAGCAGACCGGTGATGGCGCTGTCGATACCACCGCTGGCGACTTGGCGCGCTGGGACCGCAACTTCGACCATCCGACCGTCGGCGGCAAGTGGCTGATCGACGAACTGGAAACGCAGGGTATTTTAAACAATGGCAAAAAAATCGACTACGCAGCAGGACTGGTGATTGGTACCTATCGCGGCCTGCGCACCGTGTCGCATGGCGGAGCGTGGCAAGGATTCCGGGCCCAGTTCGAACGTTTCCCCGACCAGGGAGTTACGTTGATTACGCTATGCAACGTCGCGAATGCCAATCCGGGCGTGCGTACGGATAAAGTGGCCGACATTTTGCTCGGCAGCAAGATGGCTCCCGCGCCTCAACACGCTCGCGTGTCGCTCAGCGACGACGAGTTGAGTCAATACGCGGGACTGTATTGGTCCGAGCCGGACCGCGACGTTCAACGCGTCGAATTTCGCGACCACAAACTCTTCCTTCAATCTGGCTATGGACCAGGAATTGGTCTCGTGCCGTTCGGCAATGGCGAATTCGGCCTCGGGCCGGACATGGGCAACGCGACTCTTCGCTTCACTCAAAACGCCGGCCGCCAGCAAATGGTCTTGCCCGGGGGAGATGAGACTCTCGACCGTGTCGAACCCGCTCACCCCACCGAAGGTCAGATGCGCGCCATGGCTGGCCACTACCATTCCGACGAACTCCAAGTCACTTGGAAAGTCGCGATGGAAGGCAGCGAGCTCGTCTTGCATGCCAACGGTGCCAACCCGAACAAAGTAAGCAGTGATGAGACCTACGATCTCGTTCCCGTCGTGCCAAACGTATTCACCGCCGGCCCCTACGTCGTCCAATTTGACTCCGACGGCATGCGGGTCTCTGTCGGCAGAGCCGGCGGCATCCGTTTCGCAAAAGCGCGATAGCTTTTCACTTTACCGTTCTAAGAGTCTGCAGTCTGATCGCCGTGCTTCTTGAAGCGAAGAATTTGCGACAATGAACGCCGTGCAAAATACTGGAGCGGAGAATATGAACTCACAACAATCGAGAAAAGCAAAAAGACTCTTGAATGGAAAGCTCTCGATGCTGGTGACCGTGGCGCTTGGCATCCTGCTGGCGCCGCCACTGGTGGCAGCGCAACAAGTGAATCCCGCCGATTACGCGGGAATGCGCTGGAGGTCGATTGGGCCCTACAGGTCAGGCAATGTTTATGCCGTGGCGGGGATTCCTGGCGACCCGACTACTTATTATCTTGGCCTGCCGGAAGGGGGTGTGTGGAAGACAACCGACAGCGGCACCGTTTGGGAACCGGTCTTTGATGCCGAACATGTCCCTTCGATCGGTGCTGTGGCAGTTTCCCCATCCGATCCCAATATTGTGTACGTGGGCACGGGCAACGCATCTATCTGGTCATTCACTCCTGGGCGCGGTGTCTATAAATCAACGGACGCCGGCAAGACCTGGCAGAATATCGGGCTGCAAAAAACGCTGTACATCAACTCGGTGCTCGTCGACCCGCGTAATCCAAATGTGGTTCTGGTGGGCGCATTAGGTTCCCGCGAATATGGCGGCGCAGGAGCGAATTCCGATCGGGGCATATACCGCACAACGGACGGTGGACGCCATTGGAAACAGGTCATATTCAAGGACGCGTATAGCGGCGTGGCGGATATGTCCTGGGACTATCGCGACCCTCGCGTCGTTTACGCGAGCTTCCAGCGCTCAATCTTTGGACTCTCGCCTGAACAACGCAGGAAGCTGCCGCCGCTCGGCGCCATTCTTTATAAGTCCACAAACGAAGGCGAAACGTGGCAGCCCCTCAGTGGCGAAGGTCTTCCGAAAAGCGCCACGACGTTTGAAATAGCTGTTGCTTCCGGGACACATGGCAGCCGCATCTACGCAGAAGCGCAAGGATTCGGGCGGGACGCGGCAGGGGTCTATCGTTCCGATGATGGCGGCAAACAGTGGCGGCTGGGAACGAAGGAAATTGGAAGCGCCGGCGGGCACATCTACGTGGATCCGACAAATCCGGATGTCGTCTATTTGATGGGCACTTCGATGTACCGCTCGGTTGACGGCGCGGGAACTTTTGTCTCCTACAAGGGTGCGCCAGGAGGCGACGACAATCGCGACCTGTGGATCGATCCACAAAATTCACAGCGCATGTTGATGGGTGCTGATCAGGGACCCACGATAACCGTTGATGGCGGCAAGACCTGGACGCCGTGGTACAACCTACCGAATGGACAATTGTATAATGTTTTTACAGACAATCATTTTCCTTACCGTGTTTGCGGAGCGCAGCAGGACAGCGGCACGGCGTGCGTGCTGAGCCGCAGCGACTATGGCGAAATTCGCGACAGCGACTGGTCTCCGGTGGGCGGGTTTGAGGATGGTTACGTTATCGCTGATCCGCTCGATCCACGGTATGTTTTCACGCAAGGTTGGTATCACGTCCTCCGCCGCTATGACCGGCGCACAGGACAGGTCGCGGTGCTCTTCTCGCCGGGGCCAAAGGATCGTTTCACAGGCGCGCCGCCTATAGCTTTTTCGCCTGAAGATCCGCACATTCTGTATATGGGCGCGCAATATGTGATGGAGTCTGCCGATCATGCGCGCGATTGGCAAGCCATAAGCCCGGATTTGACCGCACGCCCGAAAGCGACGGGCCAAGGGGAGGAACCTGCGCCGTTCTTTGCACGCGGTGGGGCGGCGATTCAAACACTCGTGCCATCTCCGGTGAGCGCGGGTGAAATCTGGGTGGGGACGAGCAACGGTCTGATTCAACTTACGCGAGATGGCGGGAAGACTTGGCAGAATGTAACCCCGAGCGGATTATCAACGCGCACGCGAGTGAACTTCATCGACGCGTCGCATCATGCGGCTGGCACAGCCTACGCTGCCGTGGACGTGCTTGGAAGCGATCAGCCCTATCTTTACCGCACAGACGACTATGGAAAGAGCTGGCAAGAAATTGTCAACGGTTTACCGGATGACGCCGCAGCGCGCGTGGTGCGCGAAGACCCTGTGGATGCAAATCTGCTTTACGCCGGCACCGAAATGGCTGCGTGGGTTTCTTTCGATCGCGGCGAGCATTGGCAATCGTTGCAACTAAACCTGCCGAATACCGTTGTGAGCGATATCGAGGTTCACGGAGACGATCTGGTGGCTTCAACTTACGGCCGGAGCTTTTGGATTCTGGATGACGTGACGCCGCTGCGGCAAGCGAGTGCAGTGGAGACAGCGTCTTCTGAGGCTTATCTTTACCAGCCGGAAACAGCGTATCGCGTGCGCTGGGACAACGATCAGGACACGCCGCTGCCTCCCGAAGTACCAGCAGGGCAAAATCCTCCAGAAGGCGCGATTCTCGATTACTACCTGAAAGCGCCGGCAAGTAGCAGCGTCACTCTTTCGCTTTACGACGCTGCGGGAAACCTCGTGCGTGAGTATTCCAGTGTGGCGCCGAAGCCGGATACTTTGATGCCGAATGTCCCGGAGTACTGGCTCAAGCCGCCGACTGTGCTCGCCACGAGCGCGGGCATGCATCGCATCGCCTGGGATTTGCGCTATCCGACTCCGCCTTCGTTGACGTATAGCTACTTCGGCGACCTGCTCGATTACACTGAGTTCACTTTGACCTGGCATGCGATTAAAGGGGAGACGCCCCCGATTCAGCCTGTGGGGCCGATCGTTGTTCCAGGCATATATCAAGTGCGTTTGAGCGTGGACGGACAAAGCTACACGCGTGAACTGACGATCAAAAACGATCCACGAATTTCGGTATCGCAATCAGACCTCGGGGAGCAACTGCGATTCGAGCTGCAGATGATGGCTGGAATGAAGAACAGTTATGACAGTTTCCAAGCGATCGAACAGTTCGTTGCGTTACTCGGAAAAGACGAAGATCAGATGAAGGGAAAAGCGGAAGGTGCCAAATTATTGGCAGATGCTGAAGACTTGAAGAGGAAGCTTGCGACCCTGGCCAGTGGGCCGCAACAAAGTTTCGGATTGGCGAACCGCGACTTGGCTCGGCATCTCGAGGATATGGAGTTTGGTGATGTCGAGCCCACCCCTAGCGATCTGGCCGCCGGAGATGCCGATTGCCGTGAGATTGGCGATTCGCTGGCGGCTTTCGATCAATTGCGGCAAAACGCGATGCCAGCTCTTAATGCGGAGCTTGCGCAAGCGCATATTAATCCGGTGGAGCTGCCGGAACTACCCAGCGGGCCGGCATGCGGCGCTGCCAGCCACTGAGTCACCGAGGTCCGATGAGGCTTTTGCGGCATTCGGTTAGTTGTCGTAATGAGCCGCTCTTGCGGCGTGCGCGCTAGTACCGCCAGCTGGTTGTGTCGGCGCCGGCGGGCGCGGT
>JASHRN010000034.1 GCA_030037335.1 Candidatus Acidiferrales bacterium
GCAACACGACCGTCGGCATCAATGGCGAACCAACTCTTGCCGACGGCGTGATGGTCACCGGCCAATATTTTTCGACCCTTGGCGTCACTCCGCTCCTCGGTCGCGGCATCACCGAAGCCGACGAAAGTCCCGCCGCGCCGCGTGTTACTGTCCTGAGCTACGCCTATTGGACGCGCCGCTTCGCCCGCGATCCCTCCATCGTCGGCAAAAACGTCACACTCAACGGCATACCCTTCACCATCGTCGGTGTCACGCCTGCAAACTTCTACGGTATCTCTGTTGGTGCCGAGCCCGACTTGTGGGTTGCCTTCGATGACAGTCCCAACCTGCGCCCGTGGAGCGCCAGTCCGGGTGGCGGCACAAACTCCGTCTATTCCGCGCGCAATTGGCTCTGCCTCAACATCATCGGCCGCCTCCAAAACGGCGTCACCAAAGGTCAGGCCCAGAGCGCGTTCGACACTATCTTTCATCAATTCGTCACCGCCGAATGGCATCCTGCCAAGGACGGCGACGTCCCGCATCTCACACTCGCTCCGGGCAATCAGGGGTTGCCTGTGTTTCAGGAAAACTTCGGCCAATCACTTTATCTGCTGATGGTCGCCGTTGGTTTGGTCTTGCTCATCGCTTGCGCCAATGTCGCTACGTTGCTTCTTGCGCGCTCCAGTACGCGCAAGAAGGAAATCAGCGTGCGCCTCGCCATCGGCGCATCCCGCTCGCGTTTGATCCGTCAGTTGCTCACAGAAAGCGTGCTCATGTCCGTTCTCGGCGGATTGCTTGGATTGCTCTTCGCCAATTGGGGCACGCATGCGCTCCTCGCGGTCATAACTGACGCCAACAACGGAACTATGGTTCTCGACGCTGGCACAGACTCCCGAGTTCTCCTCTTCATGTTCGTCATCGCTGTGCTCACCGGAATTCTCTTTGGCCTTGCGCCTGCGCTGCGCGCATCGAAAGTCGACCTCGCCTCCGCGATGAAAGACAGCGCTGCAAATGTCTCCGATGTGCACGACAAGCATCACCTCGGACAGTCGCTCATCGTTGCCCAAGTCGCTGCCTCTCTCATCTTGATGATCGGGGCTGGCCTTTTCGTGCGCACTCTCGTCAATTACGAGGATCGCGATTTCGGATTCGACCAGCGCAACTTGCTCACCTTCGGACTCGATCCCACGCGCGCCGGTTATCACGATGCGCGCCTCGTCAATCTCTATTCGCAATTGCTCGATCGCATTCAGGCCCTCCCCGGCGTCCGCTCCGCCACGCTTATGGCCGACGCGCCATTTTCTGGTTGGTCCAACAACACGAGCGCAAGTACCGAAGAGGCTTCCAAGCCACTACGCAATTCCAGCGTTCGCTGGCAGTCCGTTGGTCCTGATTTCTTTCGCAGCATGGGCATTCCCATCGTTCTCGGCCGCGGAATCCAACGCACTGACACTGCCGCTTCTCCCCACATTGCCGTCGTCGATGAAACCTTCACTAGGAAATTTTTCCCCGGCGAAAGCCCCATCGGCCGCCGCTTCAGTCTCTCCGACAAATACAATCCGAAAGACTCCTACGAGATTGTCGGCGTTTGCCGGCCCGCGGAATTGACCGATCCCACATCGAGTCTTCTCGCTAAAGCCTACATGGCCTACGCGCAATTTCCCAAAGACCTTGATGAAATGTTTTTCGAGGTGCGAAGCGAAGGTCCCTCCGCGGGTGTGATTTCGGAATTGCGCGACACCGTGCATCAGGCCGATCCGAATTTGCCGCTGATCGGATTGAAGACGCAAGCGGACGAGACCAGTGAAGCACTCGCGTTTCAGCGCCTCTTTGCGCGCCTGACCACTGTATTCGGCTTGCTCGCCCTCGTCCTTGCGATGATTGGTCTCTATGGCACCATGGCCTATTCCGTCACGCGCAAAACGCATGAAATTGGCATTCGCATGGCGCTCGGCGCAAACCCGTCGAATGTTCTCAGCATGGTCATTCGCCAGGGCCTCACGCTCACTCTCATCGGAGTTGCAATCGGTATCGTCGCAGCGCTCGGCGTCACGCGGCTCATCAGCAGCATGATTTATGGCGTCACGCCCTACGATCCGGTGACCTTTGTTTTGGTCGCTGTTGTTCTCGTAGCCGTCGCGTTGCTCGCTTGCTATATTCCCGCTCGCCGCGCCATGCGCACCGATCCCATGGTGGCGTTGCGGTATGAGTAAGTTTGATCAAGTCGCGTCGACCCCATGCCTGCCTGCCGCAGGCAGGGTCGCCCTGCGTTATGAATAGCAGCGCGCATCTCTCATTGTCATTCCGAGGAGGCCCGATGCGTTTTTCGTCGGGACGACGAGGAATCTGCATTTGTTTTTCAATGCGGATCCCGTCCCATCCCGCCCGTAGCGCAGAGCTTCACGCTTTTTCGAAGTTCTGCGGCTTTCCATTTTCTTTTCGCTGCGTCGAACAATTTAGCTCTTACTTTCGTTTCAAATATCGGCTGCCAGTTGTCAGACTCTTGAGGAGTTAACACCATGACAACCCTCCTCCACGATCTTCGTTACGCCTTCCGCGTGCTCATCAAATCTCCCGGCTTCACTGCCGTCGTCGTCCTGACGCTCGCCCTCGGCATCGGTGCCAACACCGCCATCTTCTCCGTCATCAACGGAGTCTTACTCCACCCGCTGCCCTATCCGCATCCCGATCAGCTCGTCGAACTCCACGAGATCTCCACCACGTGGGGCAAAGACGCATGGGGCAGCAGCTCTGGTCCCGATTTCGATGACTGGCGCGCGCAAAACCATTCCTTCTCCGGCCTCGCAGCTTGTTTCGAAGATGGCCTCAATCTCACTGGGGGAAGCGAGCCGCAACGCATTCGCAGTCTGTCAATCTCCGCCGATTTTTTCAGCATTCTCGGTGCGCACGCCGCGCGTGGCCGCTTGCTCGACGCCGCGGACTTCAGAACGGGCGCTCCTCGTGTTCTTGTTCTGAGCTATTCGTTGTGGCAGCGCGTCTTCGGCGCTGATCCGAACATTATGGGTAAAAATCTCGAACTCAGCGGACAGGTTTACACCGTTGTCGGCGTCACTTCGCGCGATTTCGTTCCGTTTGGTAGCGAGCAGCTCTGGACTCCGCTCGCTCCCGATAATCCCACTCTGCAGGATCGCGGCAGCCATTGGCTCAGTGTAATTGGCCGCCTCAAGCCGGATGCCTCGCTCGCATCTGCGAGCTCCGATCTCGACGTGATTGCCGCCCGCCTCCGAAAACAGTACCCCGATTCAAATTCCACTCGCGGCGTTCGCGTCGATTCGCTCGAAGAGCTTCGCGTTCGGAATATCCGCCCCGCTCTCCTGATTCTTCTTGCCGCTGTTGGAT
>JASHRN010000035.1 GCA_030037335.1 Candidatus Acidiferrales bacterium
TTTCACCGCTGCGCAAATTCGCGCACTCACCGAATTTGTCTCAAGTGGCAAGAGCATCTTTGCTGTGAATGTGTTTGCCGGCGGTCTTCGCGACCTTTTTGGCTTCAGTGCATACACTGCATCGCGCCGCCGTTATTTCCTGAACTTTATCGCCGACAGCGATCCCGCGCTTCGCTACATCAATCGGCCCGAAGAGCTGCAAACTCGACTGGGTGATCCCCGCTTTGGCGATATCTATTGGACCAATTCGTACACGCCGGACAGCGCATCGCAGGTTCTTGCCCGCTTCGACGACGGTTCGGCTGCCGTCTTGCGCAAGCGCACCGGCCGCGGCGTCGCGTATCTTTCCGGCATAAGTTTTCAGGACGGGGTGCTAAGAAGCCAGCTCGATCGCGACTATGAGGCGCAACGCAATTACGTTAATACATTCGAACCTGGCGCCGACGTCTGGCTTCTCTTCCTGCGCGCATGGTATGAGTCGCGTGAGCCGGGCGCCGTTCGGCTCAGCACCATTCCGAATGGACAAACCTCTGTACTTTTGCTTTCCCACGATGTGGACTGGGAAAACTCTTTCGCGCCGATGCTCGATTATGCCCGCATGGAAACTGAGCATCACGCGCGCAGCAGCTTCATGATCCAGACAAACTATGTTACCGACTACAGCAGCCGCGCATTTTTCTATGGCAAAAACCTCGATTATTTAAAGCAGGTATATAACATGGGCTTTTCCATCGGCGCGCACTCGGTGGTTCATTCCTTCGGATTCAACCACTTTTCCCTCGGGAATGGCGATGAGACGTTCGCCACATATCGTCCGGCTAACACTGGAAGAGAAACTGCGATCAACGCCGATGTTTTCGGTGAAGTTCGCGTCAGCAAACAATTGATTGATGGCCAGTTGACGGGCCATCACACCATTCTCTTCCGATCTCCCGGTCTTCGCATTCCAGAAGCATTGCCGGAGGCGCTCGAACGCTGCGGTTATGAGTTTGATTCTTCCTTTACTGCCGCTGATGTCCTTTCCAATTTTCCGTATCGTTTGCCCCTCGGCCTGGACTTTGAAGAAGATAGTTCCATCTATGAGTTTCCTGTCACGATCGAAGACACCGAGCCTCCGCCAGCTCTGCCTTTGCCTCAGCGCGTTCCCCAGGCATTAGACGTCATCCGCGCGAATGCAGAAAATGAGGCCATTAGTGTTGTATTGATTCACAGCAACGAAGCAGGAGCAAAGCTTCAGGCCGAGCAGCAAATCTTGGAAGGATTGCCGCCCAGCATTACCGCGACCGACCTCCTGAGTTACGCGGAGTTTTGGCGCGCGCGAAACACGCTCATGTGGAGTGTTGCACCTTCGGGCGGCTCAAACGCGATTATACTGACTGTACGGTCTGAGGTGCCCGTTTCGGGTGTTACATTTGAGTTTCAGCGCAGGATTTCTTCAGTTACGGACGGCAATGGCAGCCAGGCTGGAGCGACTTTGTTGCCCGATCACATGCGCATTGTGCTGCCTGCGCTCACGCGAGGCATAGCGCTGCACCTGAAAATCCAATACTCCCAGTGATTTGCATCTCGACTGTCTGGTTCTCGACGTCCGAAATTACCTATGCTGGCCTGTGCTAAACACGTCATCGCCGGCCAAGTGCCCATCGAGCGTTCCGGGGATCAGCGACGCATTGCCGTCAAAATCGAATGATGGCTTGCGGTTGCCTGCAATCGTGATGCTGTTTGCCGTCAACGTGCGGCCCAGCGCCATATTGAAGTTGGCCAGGGCGATTTCATAATTGGCCTTGGCCGTCAGCTCGTTCAATTTTGCACCATTCAGCTGCGAGGCGTACGTCGCAATCAAGAATGTACCTTGCGAGCCAAGATTTCCCAGATTGAAGCTGGTCACTTCATAATCGTAGGCTCGCTGATAAAGCTCCGTCGCTTCTACAGCGGCTTGAACCTGCGCTGCATACAGATTGACTGCGCTGAGCGCCTGGTTGACCGCGGTGATGATTGTGCTGTTCGTGAGCTGATTATTTAATTGATCTTGACGCTCTTTCAATTTCGTTTCCGCGTTTACGGCTTGGGCGGAGCGGTTGCGCAATGGCAGGCTCAGGCTCAATTGGCCAAAATACTCGGGCGAGTCGTTATGAAAAATCTGAGAGTACGCTCCACCAACCCCTCCGGGCACTGTGGGGCCGATAGCTCCGTTCGCCACGCCCAGAAAAACAGGGACGCCACCCGAGGTCACCGCATTACCATTCTGATCGATGATCGGTTCCGAGAGATCGGGCGAGAATGTTCCGTTGGGGATAAATGCTCCCGGGATGTTACCACTCAAGCCAAAGCTGACATATTCCCCAGTGAGGTTAAGTGTTGGCAGAAGCGCATTCTTCGTGGCCCGAACGTCATAATTGTCGTTCTGCAGTGTGAGCTGCCACACTTTCACTTCAGGCCGGTTCGTCATAGCTTCCTTAATGGCCTCATCAGAAGAGATATTAGGCACCTGCGGTGCGTTTTCGGGGAGAGTCGTTGCCACCACGTCAGCTCCCTTTATCCTGGGATCCGAGGGATCTTTTGTAATGAGACTCAAAACCGTCGCCTCTTGCTGCTGTTCAGCAGCTTGCGCGCCGAGCACAGCCTGATTGCCCCCCGCGATGAATGATTCTGCATACACTTCATCGCTGGGAGAGATCGACCCGATATGCAGCAGTTTCTGATCATCATTGTAGAGTTTCTGGTATGCCGCCAACGATTGTTTAGCGACCTCCACAGCCTGCTGATCCTCCACCAGGATCCAATACTGCGTTTCCACCTGAGTGACTGATGAAATTACCTGTTCTTCGAACTGTAGCTCCCCAATTTTGTCGGTGTTCTTCGCTTCGAGAATAAAGCGCGTGTGCGGCAGAAACCCCCAGCCATTGAGCAAAGGCTGCTCGATTCCAACTCCGAGACTCGACTGGATGGCTGGGTTGAAAAAGTTTTCCGACGGCGAAGACGATGTCCTCTCGTTATCGAGTACGACCTGCAGGTTTGTGCCGCTGTGGAGTTCTTGTGCATAGCTTAGATTGAACTGGGTAGCGTGACTGGCTTGCGTCAGAACCCCCGACGTGCCCACCCCACTCGTCAGGGGGT
>JASHRN010000036.1 GCA_030037335.1 Candidatus Acidiferrales bacterium
GGGCCATGAAAAAGAGCACATTAATCGTTTTAGCAGTAGCGATCGCCCTCGGCTGTTTCGTCTATTTCTACGACAGCAAGCACACTCCTAAACCCGCCGTGGATGAGACTTCAAAACCAGCCTTCGCACTGAAAGGTGGCACGATTTCGAGTCTGACTATTCACAACGCAAGCGCAACCGTTTCGCTCTCGAAAAAAGGAGCGGACTGGAACCTGACGCAGCCAATCGACACGCGCGCCGACCAAACGGCCGTTAGCTCGATCGTAAACGATCTGACCGACCTGCAGATTCAGCGTTCGTTCACTCCCACGGACAATCTGTCCAAGTATGGCTTGGTCGATCCGGCACTGAAGATTGAGTTTCGGGAAGCCAACGGTTCGTCGCACAGCGTGGAATTGGGGAACAAAGATTTCTCAAATAGCGCCGTTTACGCTGTCGTGGACGGTTCTAAGCAGATCGATATGGTTTCTCCTTCGCTCTTCGATGACTCCAATAAACCTGTGTCTCAGCTTCGCGACCGCTCGATTCTCGACTTGAACAATGCTGAGGTGACTGCGCTAACCATCAGTGGTCCGAGCGGGCATTTCTCTCTTACAAAGGCCAAAGCAGGATGGGAGATATCGAGTCCACGTCATGTACTGGCGGATTCCAGTGCGATTGACGGGCTGGTCAGCTCGCTAACAAATAACAAGTTTACGGATGTAGTTAGCGAAAACGCAGCCGATCCCGCGAAATACGGCCTCGCTCATCCTGCCGTAACTATCGACGCGACCGTCCAAGGGGGTAAGCAATTCCATCTCGTCTTGAGCAAGAAAGGCAACGATTATTACGGGCGGGATTTGTCACGACCGCTTATCTTCAGTGTCGATGCGCCGGTCTACAATTCGTTCGATAAGACTTTTTTCGACTTACGCGATAAAAGCATTCTTCAATTCGATCCGACCGCAGTCGAGACCGTCACGGTGCAGAACGAGAACGGCACCATGGAGTGCTCCCAGGGCAAGAGTGACCAATGGTCGATGGTTGAACCTGTGGCAGACAAAGGCAAGCAGATTCAGAGCTGGAAGATCCTTGACCCATTGCAAAACACTCGCGCCACGAATATTTACGATGCGCCTTCGGCAGCCATTCTGGCGCATTTGAAGAAACCGGCAATTCAGATCACGCTGGTCGGCAAATCGAAGAAGACCACCACGATTCAGATCTCCGCCGCTTCTGGTAATTCTGTGTACGTTCAGACAAGCGCCGGCCCCGAAGTTTACGAGGTCGGCACGCAGATCCTCACCGATTTCGGTTTCAAGCCTTCTGACTTGCTTCTCTAAGCTGTTGTGATTGGAACAGGTTTATGCGGCTTGGAAGGCGGATACTTCCCCTACAAGAGAGTCCTTTGGCCAAGCCGCCAGCAGAACGATTTTGCCGGTAATCGGCGAGATGTGAATGTAGTAGACCTCGGAGCCGCTCCCTACTTCATAGAAATCCGAGCGCTTAGGGTCGGCTTCCACGCGCGCCCCTCCCGCCAGGAGTTGACGGAGCATTTCCACTCGCTCTTCCGAGTGATGCCGCGGGTCTTCGATATTCAGCTCACGATCTAGTTTCATCACCATTGCCCGTCTCCCTTTCTACCTTGTAATACGACCCGGGGTGCTCAAAAGTTCCAGTTGCTGTCAAAATTATTAGACGTAGTCCCTTGGAAAACGTCTCAGAAATCCTATTCGCTGTTGCCTGGACAAGGACTGGTTGGTAATCAACTTGTGACTTGCGCTCGGGCCGCGAAGTTGCGATACTCCCGCGACACAAAGGATCGTCAGTGAAGAAGAACTCCAAAGCAAAAGCCAAAAAGGGTAGCTCGCGATTCCGGAGCGATCGGCGGCGCAAGCACCGTCACTGGCAGGTTACGGTGTATTACCATGACGGGGAAAAATTCGCGCGAGTTTACATCAACAGGGAACGCGCGACGAGCTTTGCCGAGAGACAGAAGAAATCTCCCATCGTGAAAGCGACCCGCATCATCGAGGTCAATTAATTCTTCGCGGGTGAGGGCTAGTCCTATAGAGATATGGACCGCCAGCTCAGCGAATGCGTGTGCCTTCGCCCCTTGTTCCGCTCCGCATCACATGCTATAAAAGTTGTTGATCCGTCAGGTAGTTTCGCGGCCGTAGTATAGGGGTAGTACGACAGCTTGCCAAGCTGTAGGCGGGGGTTCGAGTCCCCTCGGCCGCTCCATTTTAAAGTTCCTGATTCGTTCGCACTCTTTGCGTGCAGCTTCTTCCGTGTTAAAGTCGCGATTGCTCAAACCCCATGCTGGCTTATCTTTGCGGACCCATTGAATTCGCAAATGGCGGCGGCAAGATGTGGCGCCAAAAGCTGACTCCTTTTCTTCGGGATCAGCTGGGCCATCGTGTCTACGATCCTGCCGAAGATGAAAAGAAAAACTTGACCGATGAAGAAGTAGCCCATTTCCGCGAATGGAAGGTGACAGACACGGAGCGGTTTCGCCGTGTGGTTCGAAAGATCATTCAGTTTGACTTGGACTTGATTGAAAACAAGGCGGACTACCTCGTCTGTTTTTGGACTGAGCCTGCTGTGCAAAGTGGCGGAACTTCCGCGGAATTGACACTGGCCTATCGCAAAGGAATTCCTGTGTACATGGTGACCCAGGTTCCAGTAGCGCAAGTCAGCGGCTGGATGCTGGCTTGTGCGGACCAGGTATTCTCTTCCGTGGATGACCTGAAAAGTTTTTTGAGCAGCCGTTTTGGACGCGAACGTCAGGTCCAGCTTTGGCAGGATGGCCGTTCAGACCTGAGATAGATATTCGGGAGATGGCACAGCAAGTATCTGAAAAAATAATCGTTGCTGTCGGCAGCACGCGCAGGCCGAAGCTGAATGCGGTATGGGAAGCATTGACCATCCTTGGTCCTACGCTCGATGCGAACGCTCCCTTTGCAGTCATAGGGGAAGAAGCTGAAAGCGGGGTCGGGCACACGCCGCTCACACGCGCGGAACTCATGTCCGGCGCCAAGCATCGTGCCGAGGTGCTGGAACAGCGCGCCCGTGAGCGAGGGCTGACGTGGCGCTTTTTTGTTGGGCTTGAGGGAGGACTGGACGTCGTTTCGGTGAATGGACGGCGCCTGGTGTTTTTGCAGAACTGGGCTTATGTTTCGGATGCAGGGGGCGAAGGCGCATACGGCCAATCAGGCAGTGTGCTGCTTCCGGATGCTCTCGCTGAGGAGGTAATTGGCAGAGGAACAGAACTCGGCATAGCCATCGACAATTTCGCGGGTGGACATGGAATACGCGATGCGCAGGGTGCGTGGGGCGTGCTCACACGGAACTTGATTACGCGGCAAGATGCCTTTCGTGTGGCCGTGATTAACGCGTTTGCACCGTTTTTCAATGCTGCGCTATATCGTGCGTCAGGCATCTGATATGCAGGACTGATATGCATCTTCTCTGTAGAGACTAACGTGGACATCGTCAAAGGCAATATGGGTTGGATCGAAGTAATCGTTGGCCCGATGTTTTCTGGCAAAAGCGAAGAATTGATTCGCCGCTTGCGTCGTGCGGAAATCGCCAGACAACGGGTTCAAATTTTCAAGCCGGCAATCGACCGCCGCTATTCTTCCAACGGCATCGTGTCCCATTCTGGTCTGGAGATTGCCTCGGAGCTGGTTGACAACGGCGCCGAAATCCTTGAAAAGGTGCGAGCGCGGACCGAGGTGGTCGGCATTGATGAAGCCCAGTTCCTTGGGGAGGGGCTTCTCGGGAGTTGCACGCGTCTTGCAGATTTGGGTAAGCGCGTGATCGTTGCAGGTCTCGATATGGACTTCATGGGCCGGCCGTTTGAACCTATGCCGCGTCTGTTGGTTGCCTCAGAAGAGATCACCAAACTCCTCGCAATCTGCGCGCGATGCGGCAATCCCGCCGTTCATACTCAGCGCCTTGTTGCTTCCGAGGAATTAATCGTGGTGGGGGCCGGCGGCATGTATGAAGCGAGATGCCGCAGATGCTTTGAGCCCCAATTGGCGGCAGAAAAGATCGAAGAGGAAAAGAAGGTTCACGCGCGCTTGAGATCCGCGTCGAGCTAGTTTTCCATATCAGGAGGTCACCGGTCCGGGAGAATCCCTCATCAGCCTTCTACGACCCTGCACAAAATGCTATGATTTAACGAATCTTGGAGGCCTGCTTCCCGATACGGCTTCTCGGAGCGCTATCGTTCTCACATGTTCCGGTCAACTATTCTCGTTAGCGCATTGACTCTCCTGGGTTGTCTCGATATCTCTCGCGTAAATCTTCTCCATCCTCCTGCTGACTCGTTCGATACCGTATTTCCGTCTACCCCCGCGCAGCCGGATCTTTTTGTGGCCGTCGCTCAGAGCTCGAAGGCGAAAGCCAATACTCCGCAGGTGAAAGCGCAATTGGCCATTATCCGCTATGTGGATCAGGAAACTGCCCGTGTCGTCCAACCGATACCCTCCCAAAAGAAGGGATTCCGCTACGCAGTTGGAAAAGCAATTGATCCCGATAAGCTCCGGATGGCCTTGATGCGGGGTTCCGCGGCAAATCCCGGTGACAAGGTGCAGATCACAAACATCGAATTTCGTGAGAAGGAGATCATTGTTAGCATCAACGGCGGAACGAAGAAGCATTTCGATTGGCGGCAGCATGTGCAAGTGCAAATGACTGGGGTTCCGATGACAACCGTCACACCCAACCAAACGGCACCCGCCCAGATCGGCGCGGAATTGGTACTGGATTTCGGCGGGCCGGTTCCCGAGCTAACGCCGGATCAGCTCAAGCACGATTTGTCGCCGTTCCTCGCGTTCAGCAGCGAGCATTCTTCCGCAGTGAACTGGATACAGACTCTTCCGCCACAATTCCAACAAGCGATCAAAGACCATACTGCCGTGATCGGAATGAATCGCGATATGGTCCTTGCATCGATGGGACGTCCCGATCAAAAGGTTCGGGAATACGATGATCAGGGTCGCGAAACGGAAGATTGGATTTACGGGCACCCGCCTGAAAAGACGGTCCTGGTCACTTTCCTTGGAGACAACGTCATTCGTGTCAAATCATACGGGTAGCTGCATTGACTTTTTTTCTCTTGCACCCTAGCATCGCGGGCGTCACGCCCCTGTAGTTTCGCGGTTTGCACTTCATTCCAGGTTCAAGTTCGGAGGCTGCATGGCGGTCAAGGTCGCTATCAATGGTTTCGGTCGCATCGGCAGGAATATATTTCGCGCCAGCATGGGCGATTCCGCGATTGAAATCGTTGCCATCAACGACATAACGGATGCAAGAACGCTGGCTCATCTGCTGAAGTACGATTCGATTCTGGGGAATTTGAAGAATTCCATTCTGTCCACGGAAGACTCAATCGTGGTGGACGATCGCCCTATCCGAGTTTTTCGAGTAAAGGAATTGGACAAGGTCGATTGGCCATCGACTGGCGCTCAGATTGTTGTGGAATCCTCCGGCGTCTTTAACAAAGGGCCGGAAGCCCGAAAGCACATTCGCGGATCAGTAAGGAAGGTGGTCATTACTGCCCCGGCAACCGATCCGGACTTCACAACCGTTCTTGGTGTCAATTCACAGTTGTACGATCCGTCCAAACATCATGTCATCTCAAACGCTTCCTGTACGACAAATTGTCTTGCACCCGTAGCCAAAGTTATCCTCGA
>JASHRN010000037.1 GCA_030037335.1 Candidatus Acidiferrales bacterium
AATCGCCATTCAAATTCGGCGTCGCGAAGACGTTGTACTCGTCCGCGCGGGTCAAAATCTGCTGAAACACCGAATCTGCGATGCGGTCATTCACCAGAATTTTATTTTTCCACGCGCCGCGCCCGTGGGACGCCCCAATCGAGGCCACTGTGGTACGCACTTCTTCGCAGACTTCTTTTCGAAACTGTTCCGGCGCATTCTCCAGTCCTGGCTCGATCAGCGCCGCATTTTGCTCCACGCTGATTCCCGGATTTTTGTCGAGATTGTCCAGAATCCAGCTCTCGCGCTCGGTCACAATTTGGTCGCGAAATTCCGTTTTCGCCAGCTCATATCCCCAGTCGCGAAAAGCGCCCTCGGTGAACTTCATGATGTTGCCCTTGTGCACCAGCGTGACGACTTTCCGCTGATGATCGATCGCGTGCTGAATCGCGCGCCGCACCAGCCGCTTCGTCCCCGTAGGCGAAATCGGCTTGATGCCGACGCCCGAATCCTCGCGAATGCGTTTCTTTCCCGCGAGCATGTCCTCGTTCAGGAATTTCAGCACGCGCGCCGCTTCCGCCGTTCCCGAACGCCACTCGATTCCCGCGTAAACGTCCTCCGTGTTCTCGCGGAAAATCACCACGTTCATCCGCTCCGGATGTCGCACCGGCGAAGGCACGCCCGCGAAATATCTCACCGGGCGCACGCACGAGTACAAATCCAGCAACTGCCGCAGCGTCACGTTCAACGAACGGATTCCCCCGCCCACCGGAGTCGTCAGGGGGCCTTTGATCGCCACGCGAAAATCGCGTATCGCCTCGACGGTGTCCTGCGGGAGCCACTCCTTGAATTGCCGAAACGCTTTTTCCCCCGCGAAGACTTCCAGCCACGCCACTTTGCGCTTTCCGCCGTAGGCGCGCTCCACCGCCGCGTCAAAAACTCTGCGCGACGCCCGCCAAATATCCCGCCCCGTCCCATCGCCTTCAATGAAGGGAATAATCGGCTTGTCGGGCACTTTTATGGCGCCTTGCGCGTACTCGATTCCCGCGCCATCCTTCGGCACTGACAGCCCGCTGTAACTGTCTTTCATTCGGTGTCCGCTCCACCCAGCTCCATATGCTTCAATTCATCAAACTGAGTCAGGTGAACATATCACGTACAGTCACCGGCAGACCAGTGTCGGGAGGGAACTACTGCGCCTCTGCGGCCACGATGGCGTTGTAGACCGCACGCACCGCATGTCGAGTTGATGCAAGGGCGTCATGCAAGCCCACGACCTGCACGCCCCAGTGTTTGAGCAGAGAATTGACACGCGGAATTTGCGCGGGCTCTGGCAGGGTGCTCGATGAGCGTCCCAGGACGAGACGAATAGCATGATCGAGTGAGCGGTAGAAGGTCGCCGCGTCACGAAGAATTGCGGCATGCGCTGCATCGAGATCTCCGCGTAATTCAAGCGCTGAGATTTGGTCGAGTACATTTTTCGGCATCTCCGCGAACGCGCCGCGCGACAGCGCTGCATACGCAATTATGTACTCAATGTCGAAAAATCCTCCTGCTGCGCATTTGAATCCCGCCGCGCCCTCCAGTCGTTCTTTCTCGATGCGCTCGCGCATGTGCATCAATTCCCGCGCCAGGGTGCTCGCATCGCCACTCGCCGAAGCGCAGAATCGCCGCCGCAAAATCTCGCGCAGCTCCGCGATCAACTTCTCCCCGAACCGCAAATTTCCCGCTACAGGACGCGCCTTCAAATACGTCGCGGCCTCCCACGCCTGCGCTTCGCTCGCGAAATAATCCATTAAATATGACGACGCCTGCACAATCTCCCCTTCGCCGCCCCGCGGACGCAGCCGCGTGTCCACCGGCAGCAGCAGGCCTTCGCTGGTATAGCTTCCTACCGCGCGTATGAATCGCTCCGCCAGACGCCGCCACTCCTGCATCTCCTCTTCGTTTTGCGGCGTTGCGAAAAAAGCCACGTCCGCGTCGGAGCCAATATCGAATTCTCCCGTTCCGAGCCGCCCCAGCGCGATCACCACGAACTCTACGTCTGCCAATTTGCACTGGCTTGGCGTTTCTTCGTCGCCTGCAAACGCCAGCGCCTCCCGAATCGCGCTTTCCGCAGCCCGCGTCAATTCTGCAAACGTCTCAAACGGATTCGACTGGCTCAGGATGGAACGCGCCGCTGCGCGAAACACTTCCTCGCGATGCGCAATCCGCAGCGCCGTCATGTCCTGCGGGAATTGAATCGCTACTTGTTTTGGCGCGTGCGAATCGCCGATCTGTTCAATCGCCCGCGGAGCGCGCACCAGCGTCTCCGTCGCAAAATCGCTCAACGCGAAAAGCGCTGCCGCGCAATCGAGTTTTCCCGGCGCTTCCTCAAGTTCTTTCATAAGTCCCGCATCATGACGCACCGCCTCCAAATACTTCTCGAGCCCACGCCGCGCAAACACATCTGGATGCGCGCGATATTCCGTCAGTTTTCGCGCAACGGCAGGGAAGTCTGTCTGCACGCGCTCCCGCGCTGCATCCGCATAAAATAAGTTCCGTCCTGGAGCTCTTTGCTCGCCTTCTCGCGAACGCGCGCGCCGTTCTGTGGCAACTGCGTCGTTGGGCATCGTCTCAGTCGTCACGCGCTCGTAAATTTCGCGCACTTCCTCAAAATGCTGGCGGATTTTCGCGAGCAACTCTTCTCCGGCGCTTTTTGCGCCACTGCCGTCCACGCCAGTGCGCCGCGCAATGCGATTGCGCGCTTCCGGCTTGCGTGGCAGGAGATGCTCCTGCAATCCATCGCGAAGCTGCAAGCGATGCTCGACTTTTCGCAGAAATTCATACGCGGAACTCAGATGGTAAAAATCCCGCTGCGACAAATATCCTTTGTCGTGCAAGTGCTGCAATGCAACGAGAGTGGTGCCGGCGCCGCGTCCGGAAACCCAGGCGTCCCGGCCGCCATGCATCCGCTGCAGGCACTGCGCGCTGAATTCAATGTCGCGAATGCCGCCGGGCGAAAGCTTCACGTTCCAGAGGGCACTGTCATCGTTGGCGGCCGCGGCGCGCTGCTCCAATACACGGGAAATCTCCGCTCGTGCATCGGTCACCGCGCGTACGATCCCGGGACGTATCTCACGGGGATAAATCAGCGGGTGCAGTTCGCGTAAGAGCTTTTCGCCGGCCGGAATCTCGCCCGCCGTCGTGCGCGCTTTGATCAGCATCTGCAATTCCCATTCGCGCCCGCGGGTTTTGTAATATTCGAGCGCCGAGGCGTAGCTCGCGGCCAAATCTCCTTGCTGTCCCTCCGGCCGCAGCCTCATGTCGATGCGAAAGACCGCGCCTTCGGGAGTCGCCTCGCTGAGCATCCTGACAATCGCCTGCGCCAGCCGCACGAAATACTCCAGATTCGAAACTGTGCCCGCCTCGCCGCCGGCTGTTTCTCCGTCATGGTCGTAGAGAAAAATCAAATCAATGTCCGAACTGTAATTGAGCTCCTGCCCGCCAAGTTTCCCGAGCGCCATCACCGTCAGTCGCGCCGGCTGTAAATGTCCAGTGGCGTCCTTCCACTGTGGAATCCCGTACAAATTTTCCAGTTTCACCGCGCACAGTCGCAGCGCGCGCTCGATCAGTACGTCGGCTAAGTTCGAAAGCTCCAGGCAAGTGTCGCTCAGCGACGCCAGATTTAGCACGTCGCGCAGCGTGATGCGCAAATACTCGCGCCGCTTGAATCGCGCCAGAAAAACCGCCGGCGGCGAATCGAAGGCCATCGTCGAAAAGCGGTAGCAGTCCTCGAGCACGTCGTCGCGCGACTTCATCCGCTCGAGGCCTTCGTTTGGGCCGCGACGGTCCAGCCACAAAATCAATTCGGGTTCTTGCACCAGCGATTCGGATAGAAAACGGCTGAAGCTGAAAAGCGAGAGCAGGTAGTGCAGCGCTGCGGGATGCGCGTCCAAATGCCGCGTGACGCTCGCGGGCGCGTCACGCAAATAGCGCTCCAGAAAATTCAGCGAATCATCGGGATTGGGAAGTTGCGCGAGCAGCGTCGGCAACCGCTCCCAGAGCGTCTGCGGAAGCCGCGTGCGCAGAATCGCAAGATTCGCCTCGGCAACCAGAGGCTCATTGAATTTTATTTCTGCAAACGCCGCGTCCATCGCTCAGCAGCGTAACGAATTACCACTAATCCCGCAAACGGCAACGGAGTCACCGGGCCCCTATTCGCAAGCGCCGATCCGAAATGGAGTCATTCGGACCACGAAATGTATCAGTCCCTATTTGCCGGTACTCTAAGGAGCCTCCAGTAGATCTCATCAGCCTTACCCCACAAAACCCGATCGTTTCTGTGCATTGCATGTTGCTTTAATACGTGAATCAACCGCATCATCTGTTCAAACGCAAGCTCAGTCATGGCTGCTCCTTAACGCCGCTATCAGTCCTTCCACGCCCATTTAATAAAGCGGATTAGCGTCACGGCAGTGGATAGAATGCTTAAGACTAGAACAACTGATAAAGCTGCCAGCGTAATAATGTCCCGCTGTGAGGGGTCGTTTATGACACTAACTATACCCGGCAGAGCAACAAGCCAGAGAACTATTGCACCACAGAGCCACTGCCACCATTCAAGTTCTGACGATTTCATTTGTATGTCAGCGAAACAGTCATCTGCGTGGCCCGCGCCCTAACCTAGATGTCGTACTATAGTGGGAATTCGTAAGGATGCGTCGGCATGCACATGCGGAGCGCTTCTCGCCGTCGCCCTGCTCTAGTGTATCAGTTTCGCTTTTCACTGACCACTTAACTCCTACTTTGGCTCCCAGAATTCGATGCGGTTGCCTTCGGGGTCCATTGCGTGGCCGAAGCGGCCGTATGGCGCGTCATCGATTTTATCTTCGACTTGCACGCCTTCGCTTTTCAACTCAGCGAGCAGACGGTCCAAGTTCGCGACGCGATAATCGATCATCCATGGCGATTTGCTTTCGCCGAAATTCTTTGCCGTCTGCGGAAAAACCGCCAGGACGGTGCCGCCGGTTTTCGAGGGATTATCTTTTTCGAGCCACTCGAACTGATGGAATGAACTCCCGGCATAGCTCTGAAAATCAATTCCCAGGTGCTCGCGATACCATGCAGCCAGTTTTTCAGCGTCGTGCGCTTTGAAAAAGACGCCGCCAATCCCCGTCACGCGCACATCCTTTTTCGCATCGGCTTGCGCATTTCGCTTCGCCTGCACCATCATTCCAAACGCAAAAGTCGCCGCCAACGCCGCCGATACCAGGCCGAAACTCATCGCTGTCATTTTCATTTCCTCCTCCAAAAGTAAAAAGGGGCGTGAAACTTCAGCGCCCCTTGTTCCGTTCGATCTGTGTTTGGCCTCTAACAGAGTGATGGAAAACTCGGCTTCGTGGCCTCAGCGGCTAAAGCCGCATTGACCTTGCATTCATTCGGCATGGCTGAAGCCATGCCCTGACAAAATCCGCCTCTTTTGCAGCATTCTATTAATTCTCATTCGGCGCGTAGCGAAAAATATGCGCGTCACCTATTCCCGAGGCAAATGCAGATTCCTCGTCGCTAACAGCGCTCCTCGGAATGACAATGCGTTGGTGTCAGCAAACTCCTAGATGTCGTAATACAGCTGGAATTCGTAGGGATGCGGGCGAATACGCATCGCGTTCACTTCGTTTTTCATTTTGTAATCGATCCACAAATTGATGAGGTCCTGGCTGAAGACGTCGCCCTTCAGCAGGAATTTGTGGTCGTGCTGCAACGCCTTGAGCGATTCTTCGAGCGAGCCCGGCATTGCAGGCACATTCTTCAACTCCTCCGGCGACAAATCGTAAATATCTTTGTCGAGCGGCTGGCCCGGATCGATTTTGTTCTCGACGCCATCGAGTCCGGCCATGAGCATCGCCGAAAACGCGAGATACGGATTGCACGAGGGGTCCGGCGGCCGAAATTCCAGCCGCTTCGATTTCGGGCTCGCCGAATACATCGGAATGCGAACCGCAGCGGAGCGATTGCGCCGCGAATACGCCAGATTCACCGGCGCTTCGAATCCTGGAACAAGGCGCTTGTACGAATTCGTGGTCGGCGCGATGAACGCGGCGAGCGCGGGCGCGTGTTTCAAAAGCCCGCCGATGTACCACAGCGCGGTCTGGCTCAGTCCCGCGTAGCCGTCGCCGGCAAAAAGCGGCTTACCCTTGAGCCACAAAGATTGGTGCGTGTGCATGCCGTTGCCGTTGTCCTGAAAAATCGGCTTGGGCATGAAGGTGACGGTTTTTCCATATTGATGCGCGGTGTTGCGGACGACGTATTTGAAAATCATCATATTGTCCGCGGCCTTGAGCATCGTGTCGAACTTGAAATCAATCTCGGTCTGACCGCCGGTGGCGACTTCATGGTGATGGCATTCGACGTTGATGCCGCACGCTTCGAGTTGCTGAACCATGTCGGTGCGCAAATCCATGTAGTGATCGGTGGGCGGAACGGGGAAGTAGCCTTCCTTGTAGCGGGGGCGATAGCCGAGATTGTGTTCGGCGCGTCCGGAGTTCCAGCGGCCTTCTTCCGCATCGATGAAATAAAATCCGTGCTGCTCGCGCTGATCGAAGCGCACATTGTCAAAAATAAAAAATTCGGATTCCGCGCCAAAGAAAGCCTGATCGGCAATGCCGGTGAAGCCGAGATATGCTTCGGCTTTGCGCGCGATGTGGCGCGAGTCGCGGGGATACGGCTGCTTGGTCATGGGATCGACTACGTCGCCGAGCATGACGACAGTCGGCGTATCGCAGAACGGATCCATAAAGATGGAGCTGGCGTCGGGAATGAGAAGCATGTCTGACTCATGGATCGACGCCCATCCGCGAATCGAGCTGCCATCCATGCCAAAGCCGTCTTCGAAAGAGCTTGCGGTCAGTTGGTGAATCGGGAAACTGACGTGGTGCCACACGCCAGGAATATCGATGAAGCGGAGATCGAGAATCTTGGCGTTGTGCTTCGCAGCGTAATCCAATGCAGATTTCGGATCCATAAGCCTCCCCCGCAGTTGGTCTGCGGCGCGCAAAATTTAAGCGGCGAAGATAGCGTAGAGGAAAAGGCGCGTCAAGCAGGCGCGTGGCGTCTGCGCGCGGCGCGTGCCCGTCCATTTTGGCCCGGTGACTTTGTGCCGGAGGGTCATTCCTCACCAGCGCGTGAGTGAAATCGAAAGCTGAGAGCCTCTTGCCGATGGACATTCAACTGCTATTGCAAAGCGCGATCAGCGGCGTTTGCACACGGGCAATTTGAAATACAAACCGCATCACTCCGGAATAGCGCAGTCAATCGTTTGAAATCGCACAAACCAGAATAATCAGAGGTCGAAAATGCGGGCGAAGTTGCGCTCCTCTAATACGTATTGTCGCTTTAATGTGTGGCGGAAGAGAGTAGGACGTGAAAAGGGGCG
>JASHRN010000004.1 GCA_030037335.1 Candidatus Acidiferrales bacterium
TGCAAGGCGTGCCATGCCGACGAATACAAGGCCTGGGACAACTCGCCTCACTGGAACACAGCGCTAAACACAAAAGAAGGCCCATCGCATCAAGGATGCGAGGCTTGCCACGGGGCCGCGGCAGCCCACGTGGCAGATCCGACCGACGTTTCGAAGCTTTTTCTCTTCACCAAGGCCTCCGCAAAAGATATCAATGCGCGCTGCTTGGAATGTCATGCTGGTGGAACGCAGCATATGAACGCGCTCAACTCCGTTCATGCAAAAAACGGTGTGAGCTGCACGTCCTGTCACTCAATTCACCACTCGGAAACCAAGGAGTTCCTGCTGGCCAAATCGCAGCCGGAGCTCTGCTATTCGTGTCATCTGGCAAAGAAGGCTGAGTTCGAAATGCCGTTCCATCATCGCGTGAATGAAGGCCTGATCCAATGTACGGACTGCCACAATCCGCATGGAACGGAAGGGCCACATCAGGTAAGGATGGCTTCCACACAGGATGCAGTGTGTTTCAAGTGCCACACCGACAAGCAGGGGCCGTTTGTCTATGAGCACGCGCCGGTGAAGGTGGACGGCTGCACGTCCTGTCACGTGGTCCACGGCGGGCCCAATGCACACATGCTGAAGGTTAGCAATGTGAATTTGCTCTGCCTACAGTGCCACACGACATCGAGCTTCAGCAGCGCGCCCGGTGCTCCGTCATTCCACAATCAAGCGAGCTTATTCCAAGCGTGCACGTTGTGCCATGTGGCGATTCACGGCTCAAATTTCAGCGCCACGTTCTTCAAGTGAGGAACGTCATGAGCAGGTTGCAAAAGTCACGGTGTGAAAGTGAGTTCAGCAATAGAGCGATCATGCTGGGGCTGATTCTCCTGGCCGCCGTATTCTTGCCCCAAGGTTCGCACGCGCAGCAGTCTTCCGCGCAAACGTCGGAACAAACGCAGGGCGTAAATTCCGGCGACTACAACATTCAGCAAACGATAGAGTTCGGCTACCGGCTCAATGAGATCGGCGGGAATTACGACACCTACGACACCTTCGTGAACCTCGGGTCGGGCGTCCGCCTGTTCGATTACGAATTGGACATGCATTCCCTGAACCATCAAGGGCTGTTTTTTGACGACCTCGATTTCAGCAACTTCGGCTACGGCGGAGACCCGAACGATGTTTCGCGGCTGCACATCAGCATGAACAAGTTGTATGATTTTCACGCACTCTTCCGACGCGACGAAAACTTCTGGGACTACAATCTGTTCGCGAATCCGCTGAATCCAGCAGCGCTGAATCCGGTGGGATCGCCGACCACAGGCTGCATCGTAAGTCCGGCTTCCTCTGCCAATCCGGGCCTTCCTGGCTATTGTTCCAATCCGGCAGTTGGCGTAGCGAATTCACCTCATGCGCTTGATCTGGTGCGAAGGATGCAGGATTACGATTTGACCCTGTTGCCGCTATCGAAGATACGCTTTCGCCTCGGCTTTTCGCATGACACCGATGACGGGCCGGGCTTCTTTACAACCGATGGCGGAACTCTGAGCGATTTCCCTGAGAACTACAGCTACACCACAAACGCCTACCGCATGGGTGTGGATTTTCGCGTTTTGCCGCGAACTACGATCTCCTACGATCAGTTTCTCAGCTACTTCAAACAAGACAATACGGTGCTGGAAAGTCCCACGGCCACACCGCAGCAATATGGCTATCAAGCCAACGGCGTTCCCGTCGATCTGGGATTCATTTGGAGCACGCAGACGCCTGCCGAAGCCTTGCCCTGCGCGACTCCGATCGCCAATGCCACAACCACACCGCCAACTGCCAACACCACCTGCAATGGATTCGAGAGTTACAGTCAAGTGGGTCAGCCAAGGGACTTCATGCCAACGGAGAGGCTGCGATTCCAGTCTGATTACTTCAACCGACTCGAAATGACCGGTTCGTTCGGCTACAGCAGCTCGGACAACACGATTTCCAACTTCAACGAGACAGTGCTGGGTTGGACTACGCGCACAGCTTCCCCTGGCAATACAACTGCCGGGCCCGCTGTGGCAAAACGCGATTCTGTCGATGCTGATTGGTCCTGGGTTTATTCGGTCACGGACAAACTCCAAATCGAAGATTTTTTCCACTACAACAACTTTCGCATTCCTGGCCAATGGGATAGCGAACTCGGTTCGTTGTTCAATACGACCGCCGGAACCGGATTGGGTGCTCCGGTGGGCTTTTTTGTGGCCTCCGACTGCAATTCCAGCAACAATTTCAGCGGGCCCACCTGCCCGAACCACACTGCTACTTCAGCCGCGGATCTGGTGGACGCTTACAACGCGAATTTCCTGAAGCAGGACATGAAATCCAATAATCTTGAGTTGGATTACGACTTCACCAAACGGTTCGGCACCTACATCGGCTATTTGTTCACGCACCGTGACATCGTGATGTCCTCTTTCAGCAATACGACAGCGGATGTCTATTATCCAGGGGGTGCCACTGCGAACGCGTCGAATGACTTTCTTGCTGCGCGCGGAAACTGCGCTCTAGTGGCCGGAGCGCTGCCGGCGGGCTGCGTGCTCAACGTCGATGGCTCCATCACATTCACGCCCACGACACCTGAAAGCCCGCCGACCGTTGACGTCGTCGATATCAGCGAGGATTCTCTGGAGCTAGGCTTCAAATCACGTCCTGTTGATGCTCTCCTCCTCAACGGAGATTTTTCTTTTGGCTACAATGATGCGGCCTTCACGCGTATCGATCCCCGCCAAGTCCAAAGTTACAAACTCCATGTCTCGTACACACCAAAGCCTTGGGCGAATGTGAACGGCGCAGTCGAAATCCACGAGAACCGCGACAATGTCTTCACGGTCGATAATTTGGAGCATGACCGCATGTACAGCTTCAGCACCACGCTTCTTCCGAACCCACGCTTGGCGGTCAGCTTCGGCTACAACTACTGGGACGTGTATACGCAGTCGGAGATCTGCTTCGATTATTCCATCAGTTACACCAACCCGACGCCCCCGGGGACTTTGCCTGTCAGTTCATCGCCACCTGGTGTGAATACCACCGCCTGTCCCATTGCCGGAGCTTCCGTCGGAGCATCCGGATTAGGCACCCTTTCGACTTATGCGAGCAATGATCATTTCGCGCATGCTGACGTAATGTGGAAGCCGACGAAGCGCGTAACGGCCAGCCTCGGCTACGGTGGCAGCTTCGTCCGCGGCAATACCATCTTCCTTAACCCACTCACCCCTTCCGGGACGCTTGATTACAACTATCAGATGCCTTATGGTTCGATCGTCATTGATATGTACAAAGGCTTTAGCTACAAGGTCGGCTGGAATTATTACGGTTTCAACGAGACGGGAGATACCAACCCGTTTGGATTGGTAGCGATACCGTTGCAGAACTTCAACGGGAGCAATATCACTTTTTCAGCTCGATATTCGTTCTAGCAGGGAAAGCCAGCGTCGCATAGCGCGGCGGGCAACAACTTACGTCGAGGAGTTCGGCAGATGAACAATTTGATCCGGGGCACGATCCGTGCATCGCTTGTGACAACGGCACTGATGTTTTTCTGGAATATTTCTGTCCGTGCAGACGACGCGGCGAGCGTTTATAAGACGAAGTGTGCTGTGTGCCACGCGCCGGATGGCAGCGGCGACAGCGTGATGGGGAAGAAATTGGGTGCCAAAGACCTGCGTTCAGACGAGGTGCAAAAGAAATCAGACGCAGAGCTGAATGGCGTTATCACCAACGGCATGGGTAAGACCATGCCGGCCTACAAGGACAAGCTGACCGCTGACCAGATTAAAGGGCTCGTGGCCTACATTCGTGATCTAGCAAAGAAGAAATAGAATTTTTGACCGCACCTCAGGGAGATATTCGTGATCGGCCTGCTGATCGCGCAAATTGTGGTCACGATTCTGTTGGTCTTGGCTCTCCTGATCAGGCCTTCGGTTACAACAGGCGCCATCGGCAAAATCGTGGCGTTCATTGCGCTCGCTGTTCTCCCCTGCCTTTGTCTCATTGGAGGCATGAATGCCCACGTGCAGCGGTCCGAACAGACCCAGTTCTGCATTTCCTGCCATTCGATGGAGCCTTACGGAAGAAGCCTCTATGTGGATGACCCGAATTACATTCCTGCCGCTCATTTCCAGAACCATCGAGTGCCCGCAAACGAAGCTTGTTACGCGTGTCATGCCGATTACACATTATTTGGCCCTCTCAAGGATAAGCTACGCGGTGTGACTCGTATTTACTTCCAGTATGTAAGTACGCCGCCCAACCCCATTCGGATTCCCGGAGGATACAGTAACGGCCAATGCCTGCGTTGCCATCTAGGCGCGCGCAGTTTTCAGGAAGATGCGATACATTCGGCGGTCATGGATACATTGATTTC
>JASHRN010000038.1 GCA_030037335.1 Candidatus Acidiferrales bacterium
GCATCGAGGACTTCCTGTTTGACCGGCGTGAACATCACAGGCTGCTCCGCGGCAGCAGCGCCGGGCGAGAGTTCTTTGGTGACTTGATGTTCGCCCTTTTCGTGTTCAGCTAGCACTTCGCGCGCGCGCGCAATGACCGACTGAGGCAATCCGGCGAGACGCGCGACTTCGATGCCGTAGCTTTTGTCGGCAGCACCGGGCTCGACACGGCGCAGAAAAACGATTTCGCTTCCCGCCTCGCGCACAGCGACGTGGAGATTCTTCACACCCGGGAGCAATTGTTCGAGTTCGGTGAGTTCGTGATAGTGAGTGGCAAAAAGGGTGCGAGGGTGCGCGTTCTGATGGAGATGCTCGACGACGGCCCACGCGATGGAAAGACCGTCGAAAGTTGCGGTGCCGCGTCCGACTTCATCGAGGAGAACGAGGCTCGCGGAGGTCGCGGTGTTGAGAATGGCGGCGACTTCGCTCATTTCGACGAGGAAAGTGGAGCGACCGCGGGCGAGATTGTCGGCGGCGCCGATGCGCGTAAAAATGCGGTCAATAAGCGGCAAGCGGGCTTCCGTGGCAGGAACGAAAGAGCCCATTTGGGCCATGATGATGATGAGAGCGGCTTGGCGGAGGTAAGTTGATTTGCCTCCCATGTTGGGACCGGTGATCAGGAGGATAGGCCGGGACGCGTCGTCGAGATAGATGTCATTTGGCACGAAACGCTCGCCGCGTTGTTCGAGAAGAGCTTCAATCACAGGATGTCGGCTGCCGGCGATGAGAAGTTCGCCACGCCCTGCGCCGTTCGCGCCAACACCGCATTCGGATTCCGTGAATTTGGGGCGCGTGTAGTTGCGCTCGGCGGCGAGGACGGCGAAATTGACGAGCACGTCGGTCTGCGCGATGGCGGTTGCTGTTTGGCGCAGGCGCGAAGCTTCCGCGGCGATGGCTTCGCGCAATTCGCGATAGAGGCGGCGCTCGATTTCGATGGCGCGCTGGTCGGCTTCGAGAACTTTGGTTTCGTAATCTTTCAACTCCGGCGAGGTGAAGCGTTCGGCATTGGCCAGGGTCTGTTTGCGCATGTAATCGGGCGGGGCGAGGTGCTGATTGGCTTTGGAAATTTCGATGTAATAACCGAAGACATTGTTGAAGCGGATTTTCAGCGACGCAATTCCTGTGCGCTTGCGCTCGCGCTCCTCCATCGCGGCGATGGTCTGCTTCGATGATTTGCTCAAATCGCGAAGCTCGTCGAGTTCGGCATGGTAGCCGCGGCGAATGATGCCGGGCTCGGTAGGCTGCGCGGGAGGATCATCGGCGATGGCGCGGGCGATTTGGTCGCGAATGTCCGCGAGTTCGTCCATTTGGAAATGCAAATGCGCGAGGCGGGGCGCTTTGCAACGCGCGAGCATGCCGCGCACGGTGGGAATGGCGCTGAGCGAGCGGCCGAGGGCCAACAAGTCGCGCGGAGTTGCGTTGCCGAGAGTGACGCGGCTGGTGAGGCGTTCCAAGTCGAAGATGGCGTCGAGCGTACGGTGAATCTCGTCGCGGACGAGCGTCGCGGATTTCAGTTCGCTCACGGCGTCGAGGCGGGCTTCGATTTCCTCGCGGTCAATGGCCGGGCGCAGGATCCACGAGCGCAGAAGGCGCGCGCCCATGCCGGTTGTGGTGCGGTCTAATGTGAAAAGCAGCGTAGCCGAAGGCTCGTCGCCGAGCGCGGGCTGGAGGAGTTCCAAATTGCGGACGGTGACGTGATCGAGCGAGAGCGCGTCCTGCTGCTCGTAAAAGGCAATTTGATCGAGGTGCTCAAGGCCGCGTCCGGCGGGACGGGTCTGAATTGCCATGCCATTTCCGCTCGTGGATTCTGCCACGCTGATGGCCGCAGTTTCGCGCAGGTAATGCAGCAAGCCGCCTGCAGCGGCAATGGCTTGCGAATGGCCAGCCAATCCGAATCCGTCGAGCGTGGCGACACGAAAATGCTCGGTCAGGATTCTTTCCGAGTAGGCGGTCTCGAAGACCCAGGGTTCGAGGTTCGTTTCTGTCGCGCCAAGGCCGTCGAGGCTGGCTCGCGGGGTCGCGGAAGGATCCGGGAAGAGCGTGGCGGCTTGCGCGGGGGTCAAAATTTCGCGCGGGCGCAAAATTTCGAGCGCGTCGCGCAGGCGCGGTTCAGCGGAGGGTCCGGCAAACTCTGTGGCGCGGAATTCGCCGGTGGAAAAGTCCACGAAGGCGAGGCCGACCGGCTTCGATCCTCCATTGCGAGCAATGGCCGCCAGGAAATTGTTCTCACGAGTCTCGAGGAGCGGGGAATCGGTGGCTGTTCCCGGCGTGAGGACGCGAATCACTTCGCGGCGAACGAGCTTTTTGGCCCGCGATGGATCTTCCATTTGTTCGCAGATGGCGACTTTGTGCCCTGCGCGAATCAATCGAGCGATGTAGGTTTCCGCGGCGTGGTAGGGTACGCCGCACATCGGCACGGGTTGGCCCTTTTCGCGGTTGCGCGATGTGAGGGTGATTTGAAGCTGGCGCGCCGCGACGATGGCGTCGTCATAGAAGAGCTCGTAGAAGTCGCCGAGGCGGAAAAGCAGCAGCGCGTGAGGGTGCTGGCGCTTGATCGAATGGTACTGCTGCATCAGCGGTGTGGTCGGTTCGGTCATTGAGCGGCCATTTGGGGTGGAAACGGGGATGATTATCGCGGGTAGCGGAGGGTTTGGCAACTGGAGCGTTAGAGTGAGCGGAGAAACACCGTCAATTCACGATTGAACAGGCGCGGGCACGCTATACTGCCTGACTTCGATGCGCCGGAGCCGTGAAATCGAGGTGAAACTGCCGGTTCGCGACCTGCGTGCGGTTGTGAAGCGGCTGGAAGGTCTCGGGGCCAAGCGCGTAGCGCGGGTATTCGAGCAAAATGCCCTGTTTGATACGCCGGACGAATATTTCAAGAGACATGAGTCGATTCTGCGGATTCGCATTGAAGAAAAGGCGGACTTGGCATGGAAAGCTCAGCGCCACGAGATGCGGAAATCGGCCCGAAAGGGCTTGTTGACGTTCAAGTGCCCAAGGGAGGGCTCGAGGGAGGGGTGGCGAATTGCCAAAAGTCGGTATAAAGAGCGGGAGGAGATCGAATACCGGCTGCCGGATGCAAGCCGATTCGCCCGGCTGCTTCAGAGGCTCGGGCTACGGGTTTGGTTCCGATACGAAAAGTACCGGACGCATTATTGCATCTCAGGATCAACGCTCAAGATTGACTTGGACGAAACACCGATCGGGACCTTTTTGGAACTGGAAGGCTCGCGGCGGTCCATTGATCGAGCTGCTGAGGCGCTTGGGTATTCCGTGCGTGACTACATTAGCGCGTCCTATTTGGAACTTTACGCCGTCTACTGCGCTCGAAAGGGTGTTTCTGTTGCAGATATGGTCTTTTCGCCGAAAAAAAACGTAAATCTCCGCACTCTGCGCTTGACAAACTTTCCTTCTCCTCTTAACAAGTAAATTGAAAATGGAGAGAACTGTAGTGGAACGTTCTTCCAATTGGGAGCCTGGTGGGCGACGCCCGTCAGGGTCAGTTCGAGCGACCTTGACGGGGATTAGGGTGCTCATCGCACGGGGTCTGCGAGACGAGCGGCAGAGCAGGGAGGCCGTGACCGGCTAGATTCATAAGGCGGAGGCATTTTCCGCCCGTGGCCGGACTGAGCGCCGACCACGGGCTTTTTTTGTGCGTCGGCGCAAGCCAGCAGGTGTTTTGACGGAGGAGAGTATGCTGCACGCCACGGAATTGCTAGGGTCGCACGCCTACGATGCCCAAGGGCATCCGGTGGGACGCGTGAAGGAATTCTATCTGGAGCCCGCTGAGCAGGGCGGTCGCGTCAGCCGGGTGCTGCTTAGCCGCGGAAAATATCAGCCCCTTGTGGCGCGATACGACCAGATCGGCGCAGTAGCGCCGGGCACGCTGAAACTCACGGTGGGCGAGAAGCAGCTTGAGCCTTATGCCAAGAACGATGCTTGGCTTGGGGTACGCAAGGACCTCCTCGACCAGCAAATTATCGATACTCACGGTCGCAAGGTGGTCCGCGTGAATGACCTCGAAATAAACGATCAGAAGACGAATGGGAACGTCGAGTTGCGGATCGCGAGGGTGGATGTAGGGCTCACGGGAGCGGTTGGACGGCTCCTTCAGGGCGTGGCCAGCCCTGCCATGATTCGGCGGATACAGGCAAAGCTGCCGACGCGGCTGATTCCCTGGGAATTTGTCAATTTAATCGAGCCGGACCCGTTGAGGCGGGTGAAGCTGCGCCTGACAAGCCAAAAATTGGCGAAAATGCACCCTGCGGACCTGGCGGACATCATGGAAGAGCTTTCGCCCGACGAGCGGAGTTCGATTATTGAATCGTTGGACGAAGAAACCGCTGCCGAAGTGATCGGCGAGCTGGATAAGCGGCTGCGAACGCAGGTGGTCGAGACGCTCGCGCCGGAGCGGGCGGCGGAAATTCTGGAAGAAATGCCGCCGGATGAGGCGGCGGACGTTCTGGCAGAGCTGGCGCCGGACACTTCGCGCGAGGTTCTGAGCGAAATGCCCAAGCGTGAAGCCGCCGAGATGCGCGAACTGCTGCAGTTCGAACCCAATACAGCGGGCGGAATGATGAACACGGAAATCGTGGAGGTGGGAGCGGAAGCAACCAAAGCTGAAGTGATTGATTACATCCGGTTCCATGAAGCGGCGCTCGATCAGCTCGATACGATTGTCTTGATTAACCGCGAGGCTGTGTTTGCCGGCACGGTTTCGGCCGCCCGGCTGGTATTGGCTGCTCAGGACCAGCGCATGGTGGCACTGGCGAGCGAACCATTTATATCGGTGGAATCTCAGGTGGAAGAGCGCGAGATTTTTGAGCTGTTTGACAAGTACAACCTGCGCAGCCTGACAGTGGTCGATCAGGAGCAGCATCCAATCGGCTCGATCACCGTGGACGATGTCATCAACCGTATGCATGCAAAGCTGCGATGAGCAGAGTTGTGAGATGAATTGAAATGGACCGCACGACGATTTCGGCGAAATGGGAGGCTTGGCGGGCACGCGGCGAAGGTGTGCGCCGACAAAGCCGGCACTGGCGGCGGCAATTAGGTTTGTTCCTCGCAGTCGTTGGGCCCGGGCTGATCACTTCGAACGTAGACAACGACGCAGGCGGAATTGCGACGTACACGACTGTGGGCGCTCAGTTCGGCTACATGCTGTTGTGGTCGCTGATTCCCATCGCGGTCGCGCTCTATGTCAGCGAAGAGATGTGCGCGCGCATGGGAGTTGTCACCGGGAAAGGGCTTTCTGACCTGATTCGCGAGGAATTCGGATTCCGCATCACGTTTTTCGTCATGATTGCGGGATTCGTTGTAGACCTTGCGAATACCGTGGCGGAATTTGCGGGTGTGGCCGAGTCGACCCAGATTTTTGGCATCAGCAAATACATTGCTGTGCCAATCGCTGCAATTCTGGTTTGGACGCTGGTGATCCGCGGGACCTACCGACAGGTGGAGAAGGTGTTCTTGGTGGCGTGCGTTTTTTATGCGTCGTATATCGCTTCGGCGCTTTTGGCCAAGCCAAGCTGGATGCAAGCTGGGCGGTCTTTAGTCATTCCGGATTTTCACATGAACGCCGCGTACCTGCTGATTCTGACGGCATTGGTCGGAACGAGCGTCGCGCCGTGGCAATTTTTCTATTTGCAGGCGGGATACGTTGAGAAGCGAGTGCGGCCACGCCAATACAAACACGCGCGCATGGACGTGCTGGTTGGGAGCATCAGCTGTATGGTCATCGTATTTTTCATTATTGTTTGCACCGCGGCGACGCTGAATGCTTCCGGGCAGACCAGCATCTCGGACGCTGCACAAGCGGCGAAGGCTTTGGTTCCGCTGGCGGGGAGGTTTGCGGGGCTGCTGTTTGCGTTTGGTTTGTTGAACGCATCTCTCTTTGCGGCATCGATCCTTCCGCTTTCAACGGCGCACGTGATTTGCGAAGGCTTGGGATTCGAGGCAGGGCTCGATCACAAGTTCCGGGACGCGAGGATTTTCTATGGGTTGTACACGGCGCTCATTGTTATCGGCGCAGGCGTTATTTTGATGCCGAGAGCACCGCTGATGAAAATATTGATTCTGTCGCAGGTAGGAAACGGCATATGGCTGGCGGTGGTGCTGGTCTTTATTTTAGTGCTGGTCAACCGCCGCAGCTTGATGGGAGACCACGTTAACGGCACCCTGTTTAACGTCATCGCGTGGGCCATCAGCATTGCGATGATCGTGCTGACGCTGGTACTGGTGGTGGAGACGCTGGTGAATCCGAGCGCTGCCGGGCTTGGCTGAAGCGGTTCATTGTAAGAAGTCGCAGCGGAGACCAGTTTAGTCAATCGCCTCCCGCCGAGGCTCCTTCGGGGTTCACGCCGTACGCTTTCTCGATTGCAAGGATTTTCGCGCGAATGATTTTGTCATTTTCGCTTTGAATCGTCGAGGTAACCAGATTGCGAGCTCCGGCGGGGTCGGTCAGTAGGTCATAGAAATAACTCTCTCGGTTAACGGCGTCGACGATGAACAGTTTTTCGCCGTTGTCGGAGAGAATTCCATAGACCGGCGCATAGCTTGAGGCGATGAGGTAGTGTGATCGCTGATAAGGCTGCTGTTCGGCAAGCGAGCGCGTGAACAACGGCCGTCCAGCGAGATCGCTATCGAGCGTGGGATAGTGGCCGAGGAGATAATAAAGGCTCGGCGTGATGTCGAGCGAAAATGCAATTCTGTGGCTGTCCCAAACTACCTTTTTTCGGATTTGCGGGGGTAAATGAATGATGAGCGGAATGCGCATCACTTGAGGAAAGATGAAGTCGGCGTGTCCAAAACGCCCGAACTCACCGTAGGCGTCGCCATGATCGGAGGTCAGGATGACGATGCTGTTTTCGTACAGTCCCTGTGCTTGCAGGAAGCGAATGAATTTGCCAAAGGCTGCGTCCACCTTCCGCAATTCGCGAATTGTGATTTGCCGTCTGGTGCTACCCAGCCAGGACTCCTCGAGAGGAATCGTATGAATGTTTTGAGGTTGGGTATAGGCGAAGATAGGAGTATCGACATCTTTTCGCTGCGCAATCCTGCCTTCCAGCTCATTCAGGGTCGCCACAAAATCAAGATTGCTCCATGACCTGTCGTTTTTTTTCGTTGGCTGCAGCGATTGAGCGCCAGGTTCCCTTTCATACCGCGCCCGTTCGTAATTGCTCATAATTTTTGTGTCGGCGTCGAGCTTGGTGATCGAAGGAGTTATTCGAAGAATCTGGCGAAGGATGACATCGACCGAGATATAACTGTGATAACCGTCCGTTTCGAGGAGTTGTTGCAAATTATCGACCGGATAGAAAGGCTCGACGAACTGCTTGTGCGGAAGCATCACGCCGGACCAGATCGACGGCTCCGCCAAAGCCGTTCCTCCGTAGCGAGTGAACGCGTTTTGAAAAACGATGCTATCTTGCGCGAATTTGCCGATCTCTGGTGTGAAATCGACCTGGGGATTATAGGGAGAGACGTAGTCTTGCCGAAGGCTGTCAATTACAAAGATAAAGATATTTGGCTTTTCCCCAGCTGTTCGTTTGAGATTCTCCGATAGCGACAGCTTTGCAGGCGCAACAGGCTGGCGTAGGTTGGAATTCCGCTTAAGGAATTGATAGAGGGCTGCGTGAGATGCGCTGGGGACCGATCGCGCCAAGACCTCGGAGGCGGTTTTGAAAGACATGTCCCAGCCGGCGTACGAGGCAAGCGCATCGTGCCAGTCGGGGGTGACTGCTCGCAGCCTATACGGCGCAAACCCAGCTAAGATGACTACAACACCAGCAAGAAGCCAGACCTTTAGGGAACGATACGCGACGCGGAAACCACTCCACCAGACGAACCAGATCACGACTGACCACACCGCGAGGACAGCCGTCTTTTGAAGATCAAAATCCCAGTCGGTCGGACCTAACAGAACGGGGATAGCATAGGCAATCCCACAGAGGGCCGGGACGCCGGCCACAAGTATCCATTTTGGCTTGCGTGGAGGAACGCTCGCATGTTGCGGCGGCGGCAGCAGGTCGCCCAGCTTCAACAGCACCGCATCCGCATAGAAGATGAGAACGACGCAGATGAGGCAGCAATACGCGGCGGCTCGCATTCCATCAAAGGATATCGAGGGCAGCAGAAGACCATAGAGGGCGAAGGCGATCAGGGCACATAGCCACATCCGGTGCAGCAAGTAGGCGGCGATGTCGGGCCGGGGCATTTTGCGGCTTGCCAATCGCAACAATCCGATAACGCCGCCCACTATTCCGAAAATCAACACATGAGCCGCGAAGCTTGCTATGACTGCGAGAGCGTTGCCCATGGGAGGGAACGTCCCAGTATCTCGGACTTGCCGTAACAGTGCGGTTCCATTGAACGCGGCCGCTACAACAACGCCACAGAGTATGTAGGTGGTGAGATTCAGTGCAGGGCGCGTCCAATGTGGCGCTTGGCGCGGTCTTTTGCTCACGCATCCAGCTCGGTCAATCGTCGCCAACCACAAGAGTGGGAACAATGCGATGAGCGACCAGGCGTAGCTGATGATATTCGGGGACAGTCCGGTCAGGCCCTTGTCAACAATTTGGTACACACTGAACGCCAAATTGGCGAGTACGAACCCTGCAAGCGAGGATCGCACCTTGGACTTTCGGAATTCCAGCGCCAGATCTGCCGTAATGATCAGAAGCACTCCACAATAAAGAAAGCCATAATCGTGAGCAAATTCGCCGACCCAGGGCATCAGAGGTGGGTGAATGAATCCGTAATAGGCAAATGGCGTATATGCCAGAACGCAGTATGCAGAAGTCAGAAGAAGAAATGCGAGGCAGACCAGCCGGCTCAAGAGGAAGAGAGCAGTGCGCGAAATGTGGCTGGCCGGAAGCATGGTTCCTGGAGTCCCAATCCCCTCTGCTGAGTGTGAGCTGCAAGGCACGGGAAAGGCAATGGTACGGGATTTTAACAGTAACCGAGATGCAACCCACCTGCCATGGCGACACACCGTCCCGAAAAGCGATGGCTGGGGGCCCCTGCTCTGGAGAAGTTCTCCACTTTGTCATCCGCGCTGTGCGTTGCTTGCGTCTGCTGGCTATGTTACTTTCTCGAACGAATCCTGAGTGATTTTGAGTGAAAGCCATCGAACTGATTAAGCCCGCGGGCCGCGGCGAGGCGTCGCTTCTCGAAGAAATTGACTTGAACCGCTTGCCGCGCCACGTCGCAATTATCATGGACGGAAACGGCCGCTGGGCGCAAAAGCGGCACCTGCCGCGCATCGCAGGGCATCGCGTGGGCGTGAAAATTGCGCGCCAAGCCATCGAAACCTGCGCGCGGTTGAAGATTCCGGCGCTTACCTTGTACGCATTCTCCCTGGAAAACTGGCGAAGGCCGCAGGCGGAAGTGGATTTCCTGATGCGGCTTCTGCGCGAATATTTGAAGAAAGAATTGCCGTCGATCAACAAAAACAATATTCGCCTGCTGATGATCGGACGCATGGAGCAGTTGCCGGAAGGAGTTCGCAAAGACATTGAAGCGGCGATGCGGCTGACCTCGAAAAATACGGGAATGAAGTTAGTGGTGGCGCTGAATTATGGAGGGCGCGCGGAGTTGGTGGACGCGTTCAATGCGATTTTGGATCGCGTAAGGCTGAATGGGCTTTTGGCGTTTCGCGCGGATGAAGAGACCATTTCGCAGAATCTGTACACCGCGGGCTTACCGGATCCGGATTTGCTGATTCGCACGAGCGGCGAGATGCGCGTGAGCAACTTTCTTCTGTGGCAGATTGCGTATGCGGAACTTTATATAACAGATGCGCTTTGGCCGGATTTCTCGCGCGAAAAGCTCTTGGAGGCGCTGTTGAATTACCAGCAGCGCGAGCGGCGTTACGGCGGGTTGGGGAATGGGCGCGAACGAGGCAAATCTGACTGATCGAAAAATTCGTCAGGAAATCACGGGAATGAATTGTCTTGCTATTTTGTGGATGCTGACAAGAATTGACTGGCTGAAGGCGGTGAAATGCTCAAGCGCATTATAACAGCGGCGATATTGATTCCCGCGATTGTGGCTCTGGTTTACCTCGGGCCATCCTGGCTCGTCGCGGTTGTCGCGGCGGTGGTTGGGTTGCTCGCGATACGCGAATTCTTTAAATTGACTTCGCAGATGGGGCTGCGCGCCTTTTGGCTTTGGACAATGATTTGCGCGGCGCTGCTCTTCTACTCGCAGTGGCTTTCGGGAATCGCCGTTGTGCAGACGCTCGGCTCGGGCACAGAGATCATTTCCAATGAAGGAATGGGGAGCTATCTGACGCCCGGAGTCGTTTTTCTGATTTTCATGCTGGGGACGGCGGTGATCGGCACGGCTAGCCGGGTTGCGCTTGCCGACGTGCTGCCGGCGATTGCGGCGAGCTCCGCAGCATTGCTTTTCATCGCGTGGCCTTTCAGTTATCTAGTGCGGCTGGATGGGACTTTGCCTGCGGGTCCGGTGCTGGTGCTGTTTGCACTGGCGGTTGTTTGGGCGGGGGACACAGCGGCATACTTCACGGGCAAATCGATCGGACGCATCAAGATGGCGCCGGCACTTTCCCCCAAGAAGACGTGGGAAGGCGCGGTGGGAAACATTATCGGCTCCTTAATCGTGGGGTTTATCTTCGCGCGCTGGCAGAATGGCAACTTGGCCGCGTGGCTGATTGCGGCTACGCTCGCGAATATCTCGGGTCAGATAGGCGATCTGGTGGAATCAGCTTATAAGCGTGGCGCTGGAGTGAAGGATTCCGGCGCGATGCTGTCCGGGCATGGCGGAATGCTGGATCGCATCGACAGTTTGATTTTTGCCGCTCCCGTTGTATGGCTCGCTGCCGGATGGCTGGTACAAAGCCGCATGTGAATGTGGTCGTCGAACCTCATGAAATGCATCTCTAATTGCAGGGGCCGTGGGCGAAAGAGCGCGGAGGTTCTGCGCAGATAGGGCGCGCATGAAATGAAGCGCATTTTGCGTCAACGACAATGGGAACACTGATCCAAGACGTTCGCTACGGGCTGAGGATGCTGGCGAAAGCGCCGGGATTTACGGCGATCGCGGTGTTGACGCTCGCGCTCGGTATTGGCGCGAACACTGCGATTTTCAGCGCGGTCAACGGCATTTTGCTCAAGCCCCTTCCCTATGCCGCGCCTTCGCAACTGGCCGATCTGATAGGCGTCAAACAATTTCCTAGCGGGATCGGGGCGGAAATTTATTTTTCGCAAGATATTTGGAAGGAAGTGCGCGAACAGACTCCCGCTATCGCGCAGATGGCGCTTTACAATCGCGGCGAATACACGATGACAGGCGATACTGCGCCTGAGTTGATTTCCGTCGCGAATGTTTCCAGTGAATTTTTCCCGCTACTGGGATGCAAGCCTGTGCTGGGCCGGCCGATTGTGACAGGAGATACACAGCCCGGAGCGAAGCCCGTTGCAGTAATCAGCGATGCGCTTTGGAAGGCGCGCTGGGGTGGAGACAAAAGCGTCCTGAATCACACAATCACTATTGCTGGTAAAAACTATTCCATCATCGGCGTGATGCCGCCCGGATTCGTTTATCCAATTTCAACCGTTCAGAGCGAAGAAGGCGTTTGGCTTCCACGAATTGTGCGGCCCAGCGATAAAAGCGAAGCATCCGCAGGATTTCCCGTGGTGCGGCTGAAGGAAGGCGTGAGTCTCGCAGCGGCAAATGCACAACTCAAAACGGTCAGCGCGCGAATGTCATCGAATTTCAAGGGATGGATGTCGGGCGGGGAGTTTCGCGCCTCCTCCATCGAAACGCATTTTGGCGATTTGGACCGCGCGCTATTGATTTTGATTGGCGCGGTCGGATTTGTGCTGCTGATTGCGTGCGTGAACGTGAGCGGGCTGCTTCTCGCGCGCGGCTGGGCACGACAGCGCGAAATCGCGATTCGCGAGGCGCTTGGCGCTTCACGTTTGCGGATCGTGCGGCAGTTTTTGACAGAGAGCGTTTTGCTTGCGATTGCGGGCGGCGCGCTCGGGCTTTTGTTTGCGGTGTGGGGCGTTCGCGTGCTCCGCACTATCACTCCGAATGGTTTGCCTGAGCACGGCCATTTCGTTTTGAACGCGAACATTTTATGGTTCACGATTGCCGTTTCGCTGCTGACAGGAAGTGTGTTCGGACTTGCTCCGGCTTTGCAGGCATCGACGCGGCGCGCGGGTTCGGCCATTCGTGAGAGCGTTGGCTCGCTTGCCTCTTCGTCTCGGCGGCCGCGGCGCTTGCGTAGTGCGCTTGTAGTGTTCGAAATTGCGCTCGCGGTGATTTTGGTGATTGGTGCAACTTTGGATGCGCGCAGTTTCCAGAAATTGCTCACTGTGAAGCTCGGCTTCCGCACAGATCACATCGTGACCATGGATGCGGATTTCGGTGGCAGGATTTGTGACGCGCGGAATCCGAAGACACTTTCGGGCTGCAAAGCGGCACTTTTGGATGTGCTGCATCGGATGCAGAGCATTTCGGGGGTGCAAAGCGCGGCGGTGGCCTCGGGAATTCCTGTCGAGAACTGGGGCGGAATTATTCCTGATCTTCAAATTGGGGGACGCGCGCAACACGTTCTGCTTGCTGGCGGCCAGACGATTCTCAATCGCTTTGTCTCGCCGGACTATTTTCGAGCCCTTGGCATCCCTTTGGTTGCGGGACGCGATTTTACGGATGCGGACACCGACGGCTCCCAGCGCGTGGCGATTGTCGACAGCACATTTGCGGACAAATATTTCGGAGGTCGTGCGCTGGGGCATCGAATCAGCGGCGACAAAGATACAAAAGGAAATCCCGAATGGACCGAAATTGTAGGCGTCGCAGCAAGCGTGCATGACACGGATCTTCCGAAGCCTGCCACAGGCGAGGTTTATGAGCCTTACGCACAAGCGACCGACTTTCATCAGACATACTTTGTTGCGCGTACATCAAAAGACCCGATGGCGATGGTTCCGGCGCTGCGCCGTGCGATTTGGTCAGAAGATAAAAATGCGCCCGTCACGGACGTGATCACCATGGACCAGCTTGTGCGACTTACTGTCGCCGAACCGAAATTTCAGGCGTTGCTGCTCGGTTCATTTGGCGCATTCGGGTTGATTCTCGCTATGGTTGGGATTTATGGCGTGATTTCTTTCAACGTGACGCAGCGGACGCGGGAGATTGGCGTGAGGATGGCGCTGGGCGCGCAGCCGGGAGATGTTCTGCGAATGGTGATTCGCGAAGGCATGCTGCTGGCTGGCGCCGGAATTATTGTGGGCGTTGGCGGAGGCTTGGCGCTGACGCGGTTCATGAGGAGCTTGCTGTTTGAGGTGAAGCCGACGGATCCGGCGACATTTGTGGGTGTGGCCGTAGTGCTGGCGATTGTTGCGGTTGCTGCGTGCTGGATTCCCGCGCGGCGGGCGATGAAAATTGAGCCGATGGAGGCGCTCAGATACGAGTGAGAAAAGCAGTGGCGAGTGACGAGTGAAATACCAAGACATCGCGCACAAGGCGTGCGCGAATAGGAAGAAAGCTTTAGGAAAGGGGTTTAAGGCACGGCTGCGCGTCGTTCCTTTCTTGGGCGGGTAGGTCAGTCGCATGAAAAACAGGTCCCTCACACCGTTCGCGGCCTTTTGTCCTGTGCTGCTTCGCAGCAGTCCGGCGCGACCGGGTTCGGGATGACAACTTAAGCGAGAAAAACATAGGCTGAGAGGTCGCGCCGCGCGGGGCAGGCGATCTGGTAGAATCAACTGAACACCTGATGAAACGAATTTCTATACTGGGATCGACGGGATCGATCGGGCGGCAGTGCCTGAAGGTAGTGGATTCGCTTCCGGGCCGATTTGAAGTGGTCGCGATTGCGGCAGGGAAGAACGTGGAGCTGGCGGCGGAGCAGGCGGAGCGGTACAAGCCGCAGGTGGTGTCTGCGGCGACGTGCGATGGCGCGAAAGAGCTGAAGGAACGCCTCAAGGCCGCGAAACTCGACAGAATTCCGGAAGTCCTGTGCGGCGCGGAAGGAATGGAGCGCGTTGCTACTCATCCTGAGACTGACACTGTTTTATCGGCGGCGGTCGGCGTGGTAGGGCTGCCGGCGACCTACAAGGCCGTGCAGCAGGGCAAGAATCTGGCGCTGGCGAACAAGGAAGTCTTGGTCGCGGCGGGCGAATTGGTGATGGCTGAAGCGCAGCGAAAAGGAAAGGCTGTGCTGCCGGTGGATAGCGAACACAATGCTATTCACCAATGTTTGCGCGCGGGCGAGCGGCGAGAAGTGAAAAAGCTGGTGCTGACGGCTTCGGGCGGCCCGTTCCGAAAGACTCCGGCGGAGCAACTGAAAGATGTAACACCGGACCAGGCGCTCGCGCATCCCAACTGGAAGATGGGTAAGAGAATCACGACGGATTCCGCGACGCTAATGAACAAAGGATTCGAGGTGATCGAGGCGCGGTGGCTGTTTTCCATGCGGCCGGAGCAAATCGATGTGGTGATCCATCCGCAATCGACAATTCATTCGATGGTGGAGTTCGTGGACGGTTCGATTCTGGCACAGCTTGGGCCAACGGACATGCGCATGCCGATTCAATATGCGCTAACCTATCCCGAGCGCGTGGCATCGAACGGATTTGCCCTGGACTGGAAGTCGCTCACGAAGCTGGATTTTGAGGCGGTGCCGCTGGAGAAATTCCCGTGCTTGCGGCTGGCATGGGACGCGATGAGCGCGGGCGGCGCGGCGCCGTGTGCGCTAAATGCAGCGGATGAAGAGGGCGTGGCGGCATTCCTCGAACGGCGGCTGAAATTCACGGGCATTGCGGAAGTGATCGAAAGCGTGCTGGGACGGATGCCGCGAGTGAAGTTCGCGAATATGGACGATGTGCTGAATGCGGATCAGGAAGCGCGGCGACTGGCGCGAGAAGAAATCGCGAAAAGGATGAATTAGAATTAGATTTGGGATGGACGGAAGATAAATGACGCACTCTTGGGAAGGAATCGTTGCGGCGATCATTGGACTGGGAATCATGATTCTGGTCCATGAGTGGGGCCATTTTATCGTCGCGCGGCTATGCGGCGTGCGCGTGGAAGTGTTTTCGATAGGCTTCGGGAACCGGATTTTTGGCTGGAAGCGCAATGGAACGGACTATCGTTTGGCGGTGCTGCCGTTTGGGGGCTATGTCCGAATGGCTGGCGAAAATCCGGCTGAGGACCGTGCCGGGGCGCCAGACGAATTTCTTTCCCAGCCGCGATGGAAGCGGCTGCTGATCATTTTGGCGGGGCCGTTCATGAATTTTGTGCTGGCCTTCGTGGTGATGTGGGGGTTGTACATTGTGGGCGGGCCGGTGTCGGCGTACTTTCATGATGCTCCGCAAGTGGTGGCAGTGATTCCGAATACTCCGGCGGAAAAAGCGGGGTTGCGCGTGGGTGACACGATTGTCGCCATCAACGACACCAGAGTTTCGAACTGGGAAGAGGCTCTTTCGAGCGACGCCATTATGCCCGGAAACGAACTTTCGTTGAGCGTCGAGCGCGCGGGCAGCCTCATCACGTTGCATGAGGCTGTGCCGCAAACAATGACGAGCGGATGCGACCTGCTCGGCTGCCCGAAACAGCGGGCTCAAATTGATTCGGTGATGAAGGGAGATCCAGCGGCGAGAGCGGGACTGAAGCCTGGCGACGTGATTACATCGATCAATGGGGAGGCGGTGGCGAACCGCGACGTGCTGACGGACACGGTAACGCGATCAGGAGGCAAGCCTGTGGTTCTGGGCGTGAGGCGCGGTGGCACGGATATGACGATTACCGTCAAACCGGCCTATATCGACCTGGGAGACGGCGGCGGAAAGCGTTGGGCGCTCGGCGTGGCCTTCCCAATACTGGGAGATACGGTTCACCAGTCATATCCATTTTGGCAGGCCGGCGCGCAATCGTGGGACAAGAACTATGATCTTTCAAAAGAAATTTTCTCATTTGTTGGCGGGCTTTTTTCAGGGCGGTTTTCGCTGAGAGATGCGGCAGGGCCGGTCGGCATTGTGAAAATTTCGGTGCAGGCTGCGAAATTGGGGATGGCCGAATTCCTTACGTTCATGGCGTTCCTGAGCATTAACCTGGGGATTTTGAATCTGCTGCCCATACCGATTTTGGATGGCGGCAACGTGCTGATGCTGGCCATTGAAGGATCACTGCGGCGCGACCTGAGTCTTGCAATGAAGGAGCGTTTTCTGACCGCAGGATTGATTTTCCTGGTGACAGTCATCGCATTCGTGACGTATTTTGATATTCTGAGGCACTGAAATGGCGCAGACTGCGGTGCGACGCGTTTCCACTGGCGAGCGAATCAATGTTCATGATAAGCCCGGGCAATTGCAAAAACAGCTGGCGAACCGCTCGATTCGGCTGACGCGGCAGCGGCGCGTGGTGTTGCAAGTGATGGACAACGCGTCGCGCCATTTAGATGCAGGCGAAATCCTCGAACGCGCGCAGAAAATTGACCCGCAGATTACGCGCGTAACTGTCTACCGCACGCTGGACCTGCTGAAACATCATGGACTCATCGACGAGCTCGACCTGCTGCATCTGCGCGGCCACCGGCATTATTATGAGAGCCACGGACCGCGCGACCACATTCACGTTGCCTGCTTGCGCTGCGGAAAAGTGCGCGAATTCGAGAGCGAGCTTTACGAGCAACTGAAAAAGCAAATTGAGCAGGATTGCGGCATGGAAATCAGCGTCGCACGCACGGAAGTCGGCGGGTATTGCAAGAACTGTAGAGACAGTGGCTAGTGGTTAGTGGCGAGTGACGATGCGGCGGGCGGCGTCGAGACGCGAGAAGAAAGAGCGCGTGTGGGTGAGATCCTGTTGAATTTGCTCGCGAAGGGCTTCGGGGCCTGAGAATTTCTTTTCGTCGCGAAGACGCTGCCAAAAGCGAACCTCTATTGGCCCAGAAGTAATTTCCTCGGAAAAATTGAAGAGGTGAGACTCGATGGCAAGCTTTGTGCCTTCGAAGGTGGGGCGCATCCCGACATTCGTGGCGGAGCGATAGGTTCGTCCGTTAACTACCGTTTCTGTTGCATAGACGCCGCGAGCGGGCAGAAGCTCTTGTTCGGTTGAAAGATTCAGCGTGGGGAAAACGAGGCGGCGACCGGTTCCTGTGCCCGGACGAACTTCTCCGGCGAGGGAAAAAGGCCGGCAGAGAAGGCGCGCGGCTTGTGCCAAATGGCCGTTAGTGATGGCGGCGCGAATGGCGCTGCTGGAAACAATCACGCCGCGGAAAATCACCGGAGGTGCGCAATCGACTTCAAAACGGAGAGAGCGGCCCAAATCGCGAAGCGTCTGAACATTTCCGGATTGGCGATGGCCGAAGCGAAAGTTTTCTCCAACGCGGACGACAGCAGCGTGGAGTGTATCGACGAGAACGCGACGTACAAAATCGTCGGGAGTGAGAGACGCAACCGAGTGATCGAACGGCAAAATGAACACGGCATCCAGGCTGAGGGATTGCAGGTGAGCGAGACGCTGCGGGAGTGTTTCGATGAGGGGCGGCGCAATTTCCGGGCGCACAACGCGCAACGGATGTGGCCAAAACGTAAGCGCGGCGGCAACGTGACCGTCGCGGCGCGCGCGTTCGACAACGCCACGGATGATTTTCCGATGACCCAGGTGCACGCCATCGAAATTGCCGATGGTGACGACAGCTCGTTTATCAGCGGGGAAGCGCGCGGCCCACTCCTCGCTCGATCGGGCAACGAAGAATTGAGCGGACGGCGTCACAGAGGTACCTCGAACTGAAGCCCATCGAAAGCAAGGCGGACGTTCGCGGGAAGCTTGGCGTTTGTGGCTTCATGGCCGAGGTCATGGCAGATATGCGTGAACCAGGCGTGACGAGGCGCAAGCTCGCTCACAAGAGCGAGCGATTGGTCGACAGTGGAGTGCATGGGATGCGGAATGTAGCGCAGCGCGTCGAGAATAAGGTGATCCAGATTCATGAGAAGTGCTTTGGAAGATTCCGGTACGGCGCTGAAATCCGTCAGATATGCCACGGAGCCTATACGAAAACCGTGCACAGTAAGTGGCCCGTGCTGCGCGGCAACGGGGACGATGCGCGCGTCAAAAAGCTCAAATTCACCCGCGAGGGAGTGAAGTTCTACCTGAGGAATGGAACTTTCAGCAGATTGCGGCTCGAAAATGTAAGCGAAACTGCGGCGGAGGATGGCCAGCGTGTCGTCGGCTGCGTAGATCGGAATCGGAGATTTCTGCTTGGCGTTGAAGGGGCGAATGTCGTCGAGCCCAAAAATGTGATCCGCGTGAGCGTGCGTATAGAGAACAGCGTCGAGATGCTCGATTTTTTCGCGCAGAGCCTGTTGGCGGAAATCGGGGGTGGTGTCGACGACAACGTTGCGGCCGTTGTAGGAGAGCAAAACGGAGGGGCGGGTACGATGGTCGCGCGGGTCCGTCGAGCGGCACACTTCGCAGTGACAACCAACTGTGGGCACGCCCATGGAAGTGCCGGAGCCGAGTACGGTAACGCGAAGCCGGTTTGACGCGGAGTTTTGCGGGTCTTTTCGGGAAGGCACTAGCGCGCGCCTTTGGCCCCTTCGCGCATGGATTTTGCGGCGGCTTTGGAGATTTCCATGTAAGAAAGCTTGAGGCTCCCGAGGACTTCGGAAAGCAGACGGTCTTCCTCGGGAGCGAGATTGCCGCGAGTTTTTTCACGGAGAGTGTCGAGCATGTCGATCATTTCGCGCGCGCCTTCGAGGTCGAGATACGCCTGGCCCGTCCCGGGATCTGGAATGCCTCCAAGAAGAGCGGCTGCGTTACGCGCAAGGAGATCGATGAGAAGCTGAAAATTCCGGTCGGGCTTCGGAGCAGGCGTTTCGGGGGCAGCTACAGGCGGTGCAGCTTTGGTGGATTTCGCGTCGGGTTGGAGAGGCGATGGTTTTGATTTGGCTTGCTCGCGCGTCTGCTCTTCGGCGATTTCCGGGCGCAGTTCGCCCTCCGAATTGAACAGCCGCCGGTCGACGACGCGAAAGGATTCTTCGTGCTTCGGGTCAGCCACAGCAAGCTCCTCGGGTTACACTGCAGAAGACTATAAACTTCAGTTTAGCACTATGAGAGGGCGGACGTCATCAGGGCGAGTCCGGCCCGAACCATTCGAAATTTGGAGGCTGCGGTTCGCCCTCTATTGCGGTCCTCCGGACTGTTTTCGAGCGGAAGCCTGCGATTGAGGGGCGCTGCCAAACCTGTTTGTGGCTCCGTTTGGTCCGTCCTCGCTTGCGACGGCATTCGGCGTATCAAGCTCCGCTCGATAGCGCGGCAGACTCTGTGGATAATGCTCCTTGATGTACGCGATGAGCTTTTCGCGGACGTAGCAGCGCAAATCCCAGGCGTCGCTCGAGTTGCGCGCATCCATCAAGGCGCGCAGTTGCGCGGTGGTTTGAAAAAAGTCCGAGATCTGCAGCACGCATACCTTTCCTGCCCAGAGTGGCGTTGACTCGACCACGCGCCTAAGCTCTTGGCGGATCTCTTCCACGGGTACGGTGTAATCGACGTAAATAAAACAGTGGCCGAGAAGCTCCGCGCTGGTGCGCGTCCAATTCTCGAAAGGATGATCGAGAAAATACGAAAGAGGCAGCACCAACCTGCGAAGGTCCCAGATGCGCACCACGACGTACATCGTCCCGATTTCCTCGATCCAGCCCCATTGGCCCTCGATCACGACAGCATCCTCGAGGCGAAATGGTTGCGTGAAGGCAATCTGAATTCCGGCGATCAAGTTTGACAGCGTGCCCTTCATTGCGAGTCCCACAATCAGTCCGGCCAAACCAGCGGACGCCAGCAGGCTCATACCGATGTGGTTAATCGCGGGGAACGTCATCAGAGCGATTGCGACCGCGACAATCGTGACGACGATCACCACAACGCGATGAAGCATATGGAACTGCGTTTGAATCCGCCGCGCCAGCAGGTTATCGGCCACGTCGACGCGGTAGCGATTGGCGAGAATGTCTGAGGTGATGACGCTGGCCAGGATGAAGAGCCATGCGATTGCGGCAATTAACCCAATACCGGTGATGTGCTCCAGAGCGGACATCAGCTTCGGGGGAAGAGTGAGTCCGGGCAGGACGATCAGGATTGCGAGCAGAGGAAAAATCCAGCGCGTGGGACCTTGGGCGTGGCGGGCAAGAGACTGGTCAAGATAAGCTCCTTTGCGGCGCGCCAGGCGCTTGAGCAGCCAGAACACGACATAGTGCACGAGCAGCGAGATGACAACCGCGACCGCAAGGATGATCGCTGCCCACAGCAAATTGTGCCAATTCTGGACGAAGAACTGCATCATTCGGCTTCTCTTTTTAGGATTACAAACGTTGGGTGCACGTCACGATTCGGTGGCGAGAAAAAATGAGGTGACGCTAGCTTTAAGACTCCCCGCGGGACGGAGTTGGCTTCCACTGGTCGCTCCAGCCTTCAGTTTCTGCCATGCGAATCACATCGGCGCGCTGAAGCGACTGCCCGTCGACAGTGATGCGAGGCTCTCCATCTGGAGTGGCGCGCGAAAGCGTGACTTTGTGGCGATTCTTGAGGAACGCCAAAGCGCGGTTGAACTGCTCTGCGGTGAGCGTCCGCATACAGAGAACGTATTGCGGCCAGCCAGGAGCGTCAATCAGGCAAACGACCGACGGAGCTGCGGTGACTACCACTTCCCGCATCGAGTTCTTACGCGACGGCTGCGGGAACGGAATTGAGGATTCGCTGAAGTGTGACTCTAATCGCCGTGCATCTGGGAAAGCCATCTCATGAGGATCCCGCGTTGCGCAGAGTCGATCTCCGTGAACGAAATCCCCATGCCAACGCTTGGTTTCGTATGCGCAACCTTTCCCAGTGCTGTGAATTTCTCTCGCATGTGAGTGATGGTCACGCGGACACTCGCACCGGCCTGAAATGGATTGGTGGTATCGACGTAACATCCGTGCAAGCTCAAATCGCCGGTGCGCGCTTCGATGCGCGCATTGAGTTTTGATTCGAGCAGTTCCACTGCAGCGAAAAACGGATGCCGCGGTTCGCGCCTGTGCTCCATTTCCATAGGTGTGTGGCGACCTCAGCCAAGGTTCACGCAATGTATGCTGATGCGACAGTCGCAGTCAAGGACGGCGATTTCACCGCGGCTGTGTGTGAAACTACGGCAGGACCCAGCCTTTCTGGGTAGCCAGCGACACCACTTCTTCGGCGGTCAGCTCCTTCCCGTCGACGCGGGTGCGCGCAGGACAGGGATCGGCGGCTGACAGGCTATCGACAGGCTTAATACTGTGGCCGCGCTTTTCCAAGTAAGCCACCGCGCCCGCATATTCATCCGGAGGAACGATGCGCATGATCCAAGTGTGGCGAAGGGGAAAGGGAATGGCAATCAGGCAAAGCTTGTAGCCAGTTTCGTGGCTTAAGGAATGAGCGGCTACGAGACCTCTTGAATTTCCTCTTCCAGCCGGATTCCGTATTTCTCAAACACTTTTTCTTTGACGGTGGTGATCAGGAATTTCACGTCTGCCGCTGTTGCGCCGCCGAGGTTCACGATGAAGTTCGGATGTTTCTGCGAGACCATTGCGGCGCCATGCTGCGTCCCGCGCAATCCTGCTTCGGAAATCAGATACGCGGTCGGTACCACGGGAAATGGGTCAACTTTAATCACTTTTGCGACCGCTACGTGCCATACTTTC
>JASHRN010000039.1 GCA_030037335.1 Candidatus Acidiferrales bacterium
CCTCGGGCGTTTGCGGGGGATGGTTCAAAATCATTTCTCTCAAACCGGTTGCGGCCACAATCGGCAATGTAATGAATGACGACACAATCCACAGAATAATCGTGTCGATGATCCAGGCCACAAACCTGAGCCAGAAGCCAGCATAAGCAAGCGGGCGCGCAGCAGCGACCGAAGCATACACGCCGGGCGCTGCTGGTGGGATCGAGAACGACGGGGTTGCAGGCGCGGTTTGCGGAGTGAATCCGCCAGGCGCTAGCGGAATTCCGCGCGGCGCCGCATCTTCTCCCGTTCGCTGACCGCACGATGGGCAGAACGCCGCATTATCCGCAACTTGCGAGCCGCATTTAGAACAGAACATTTCGCCCCCTTCTAACTCTCATCCATCCACACGGGCAGTACTCGATCACCACCTTAGAATCGCATCCTACTTTTCCAAGCTCGTAAGGTCAACTGGCATTCTGGAAGCTGGAAGCTAGAGGCTGGGAGCTGGAAGTCAAACGCTTGGCTGGTACGAAGAGTGTAAAAACTGGCAGGAGAGCGATCGATTTCATAAAGGCGAGTCGCGATGCTAGCGCGTGCGAATCATTTCCTGGAGCTGCTCTTGAATTTGCGCCTGCTCCGGCACGGCCGCCGCTTCGCCATCCAAGCCAAGCATCCGCAGGGTGAGCCGGTCGAGTTGCCGGTCGCTGAGCAGCCATCGCATTGCCATGGTAATTTTCGCCTCGCGCGTCACTCGATAGCGCGCCCGCGGCGATTCGGCGCGAATTGCCTCCAAAACTACGCGCGCGCATTCCTCAGGCGTCGTTTTCGCGGCCGCAACTCTCTTCTGCCACATCCGCAAAAAGCCAAAATAGACCGGAGCATAAGGACTCTCCGCGGCATTCGTTAAATATTGCGAAGAAAGCTCTGCCCCCGCGCGGTTGATATTCGTGGGAATAATTCCCGGCTCGATCAGCACCACACGAATGCCAAACGACGCGACCTCCAATCTCATGGCATCAGAAATTGCTTCCAGTGCATGCTTGCTTGCGCTGTATGGGCCCATCAGCGGATTCGAAACGTGTCCTGCAATCGAGCTCATATTCACAATGCGCCCGAGCCGCCGCTCGCGCATTCCAGGCAGAACGCGTTGCGTCACGCGGATCACGCCGAAAATGTTGGTATCAAACTGCTTCCGCAGATCCGCGATGGAAATTTCCTCCATCACCGCGGCAATCGCTATGCCGGCATTATTCACAAGGACGTCGATAGGGCCAGCGCGCCGTTCCGCTTCGGCAACCGCCGCGCTGACCGAATCATCCCGGGTCACATCTAGAGGAAGGGTTTCGAGCGGCAGTTCGTGTTCTTCCGCGAACTGCTCCAGAGCCGCGCGCTTCTGCGCATCCCGGCCCGCGGCGAACACGCGAAATCCTTCTTTCGCGAGCATGATCGCTATCGCGCGACCCAATCCGTCCGTCGCGCCGGTCACGAAGATATTCTTAAACTGGTTTTTGGCAGGGCCGTTCGTTGAGGAGCTCATCACGCATCCTCCTGCGATTGAATTATGCCGATGGAAAGAATTGCACTTGATGGATTGCCGCGCGCAGACTGCCAGGCTCAGACCGGCTCGCCGGCGGACGTTGCAATATGTCGTGAAGCGCCGGTGGATGATGCCGCGCCTTCAGATATACAACAATCGCGATTACGCAGATGATCGCAGCGGCCAGAAGCGCCAGCTTCAACGGCCGCGAGGACGGATTGTCGTCCCGCCATTGCCGCCGCGGCCGTTCCGCATTCTCGCGATCGTCAAAATCCGCCATTGTAAACTTAACCCGTTTTCTGCCGCGGCACGCCGCCCAAGGGTTCCACCCATGCTAGGCCCGTGCTCCAATCAAGTCAACGAACTTGCCGCCCCCCTTCCGCGTTACGGGTTTCCATCGATTGCTCTGCTTCCGGTTTGGCGCAAGGCTTATCAACTGAGGAAAGGGAGGACACAATGATTAAAAAAGTGAAGGGCGGCTACAAAGTGCTTTCGGAAAGCGGAAAAAATATGGGCGGGCCTTACAAATCCAAAGCACAGGCAGAGAAGAGACTCCGCCAGGTCGAATTCTTCAAGCACCGCAAGGGATGAAGCAGGAAAGCGCCAACCTTCAAGGCAAGCTGGCTGTTCCGAAACGAAACAGCGCTGCGCTTGGCTGAGGCGAACGCAAGAGACACAGCCCGCGCAGCGCGATGCCACTTATTTTTCCGAACCGTATTTCCCTGCGCGTGTCGTCAAGACGCGCGCGATATCCTCGATCACGGCGCTGGGCGCTCTTTCAAAAATTGTGGCGAGAGCGGTGTACAACTCATCTTGAAGCTCTTCGGAGACCCTCCGGGAGTACTTTCTCGTGCGCGTGCCAGCGAGGAGGGCCTGCAAAGAGCCAGCCTTCTTATATTCGCTCCACGCCCAGGTCCAGACAAATTCAAGGAGATCGGTCCGGTGGCGGCGCGCCTCCCTCTCGACCGCGTCCTCGATTTCGTGCAATTGCGGCAGGGGGATTCGAAAGCTGATGGGAACGTTGAGTTCCTTCTGCGTCTTCGATCTTTGCATCGGGAATCATGGTGCGTGAGCGAATTTCGCTTGACAAGAAATAATTCTGTCCGCATTGTATGCGTTGTATCCATACACACGTGACTTCTTGCGCAGAAAGGCTGGTTCCCGTTCCGTGGCTCATTCTCAGGATGATTTTTCGGCCAGAAAATCCCCTGTCCGTTTCGAAAAATCCGAACGCCCGTCGCGAGTGGCGCGCTGGCTTGGGAAAAGCGGTTCTCCGTTACCCAAAGACTGGCGAGATATGGTTGAACCGGCATTTGTGGCGCGATGCGAACCGCGCCGCCCGGGAGCGCCGTATACGTCCGGTGGATTATCAGTGATTGTGAGCCAGTGGATTCGCCGAGGACAAGAAGAAGAATTGTGGGACTCCCTGATTGTGCGCTGCGACGAAGAGGACGACGGCATGATGACCATCCGGGTCGTGGTTTCGAATCCCGATTGGGATCAACGCTTGCAGATTGCCTGCCTTCACTCGCGACCGGGAGATCAGCAATCCATGACTCCCTTGGCATGCAATTTGAACCACGAAGAAGTCGCAGGCTGAAATCGAGCATGGCCTCTTCCCTTGCGCACCTCTGCTAAGAAGCGAAAGCAGTCGGTCGTTCAGCGACGAAAACTGCTCTTGAGTTAAGTCCTTCCCTCTCAATCACTGGCCATGAACGTTCCTGAAAACGCGCGAGAGTATATCTCCCTCATTTGAAAGCAGTTCGTCTAGGTGAGCGAGATGAACGAGTTTTTGCGCTTCAGAGCGCTGAAACTTTGCGCGGGAGGAACGGAATGGCTGACAACGCATTCAAGGTGTGGCGCATTTTGGAAGAAACGGAACCGGAAGACAAAAAGGTCCGCACAATCACCAAGAAGGAATTCGTCGGCGAGATTGTGAATCCGAAGGAAGAGATTTGCGTTACATGGATGGAGCTTGTGGAATGCTTCGGCGAGGGATATTATCTCGTCGAAATTCCACGAGAAATTTATAGGCGCTACTTGGTTCCGGAAAAACAATTCGTCCGCACTTCGGCATACTTCGAGCCGAGCTCGTTTGTCAGGCGAGAAGGGTCGGCGATCGCGTATGACGGACCTCGGAAAACTGCGGGTCTGCAGGCGGACCAGCTCAAGCGGTACGAGACGCGTCTCAGTCAGACGTGCGGGAAGTACTTTTTGATTTTTCTGGCGCCGAGCAAGTATAAGCTACCGCTGGAGGCCGAAGCAGGTTGCAGGGAACGTTTCGTAAAGATTTCATATAAGGATCTAAGTGACTGGACGGACGAATACCTGCGCGCGTCCGCCCTGCCACCCTTTGAACGTTGTTATTTTCAGGAGTTCCATGATTTTACGCGGGAGTTAGAGATGAAGCCGCTGAGCGACGAAGATTTGTCTGCACTTTCTCGATACAAATCCTCCGTTAATGCATTCAAGAAGATTGGGGAAATCACCACACTGTTAGGGAAGCCTGAATCGTCACGCGATTACATCCTTGTCAGAAAAGAGCCGGTATCGGGATTTCCCCTCTACCTAGGATTTAGACTTACAAGCGACTGGTACTTCAACGCGCCGCTCCTCAGCGAGAGTGGGGAAGTTATCGCATACGTGAAAGATGAAGAGGCTGATTCAGAAATTGCTCGTAAGTTCGCCCTCGCCTTTGAAGGAGCAATCGCAAATCTCGGCTTCCCCAGTGATGTAAAGTCGAAGTGCGAGTATTTTCCGCGATATGAACAACCCGAATGCAGGCTAGTGTTCCGAAGGTCGTTGGTAGATTTTGTTGGGCAAGATCCTTCGCGGATAACGGACTGGATAAACGAGAAGGCCGACTCTCTTCAGAGGATCCTCGAAGCTGCTCAAGAGTCAGTTCGAGGCAGTGCGGGGTCTATTTAGGAGACCAACCGTCCTTTTTCACACTTTTCGGTGAAATTCACAGGAGGGCGGGGAAACGCGGCAAAAATAATTGGCATCCTACTTGACGAATACCGGAAAATCGGTATACTTTCCTGATGTCGGAAGACCGAGCAGGGGCGCTCGGTGGCCCCGATGGACCGGTAGACTTCCCTTCAAGATAGAGGTGAGGTTGGTTACGAACACCGGATAGACAACAGTCAAGCTTCGAGCAAATCCTTCCGACAAGGTGTGCGGAAGGAATCGCCCGGCGCTTGACGCCGGGTTTTTTATTTTCCGCCATGCCAGTTTTGCGGCTGTGGCGGCTCCGCCGGGAGCGGGGAGTTTCGAAGCGATTCGGAACATAGCTCTTTGACAATTGAAGGAAGCTGGCCATTGCATTCGCGATCTCAAGTTCGCGTGTGCAATGATCCGCAAGTTTTGCTCAAGTAGCGCAATGTGGAAAGGCGAACTCTCCGCACGAAGCGCAAGCTGACTTGAGGCACGCCGAGGAAGGGCTTGCAAGACCCTTCGTCACTGCGTTCCTCAGGGCCACGACCCTCATCGGGTCGAGGCGTGTTAGGTGAGTTTTATGGTCAAGCTACTAAGGGCGTACGGTGGATGCCTTGGCGCCAACAGACGATGAAGGACGTGGCTAGCTGCGATAAGCCTCGGGGAGCCGCAAGCAGGCTTTGATCCGGGGATTTCCGAATGGGGAAA
>JASHRN010000040.1 GCA_030037335.1 Candidatus Acidiferrales bacterium
AGCAAAACTTCGATGAGTGTCGTCAGATTCTCATGGCGAATTGGACTGTTCTTCCCTACTGACTGAGCTCTTAATCCCTTTCGGCGACCCCATAATCGCGCCGGAAGCACCCTAGCATTGTTGACAACAATCAGCTCATCACCGCGCAGAAGCTTCTCGAAATCGGCGAACATTCGATCTTCGATTGAACCGGTAGAGCGATCCATCACAAGCATTTGCGAGGCGTCGCGCCTTTCAAGCGGGTGCTGCGCGATCAGCTTTCGAGGCAATTCGTAATCGAAGTCGCTCACGTCCAACGTTCCTGCCCCCGAACAGAATTTGATGTCACATTGCCACTTGCAACAGACCGTGATATTACGGCATGCAACTCAACTGACGAACTGCTGGCATGGTTGCGCTCGCAAAGCCGTGCGCCTATTTTAGCGGAGCTCGCGGCAGTATGCTCCCAAGGACCACCTATGCCTGAAGGAAAGGTCAAAATCAGCCGGCGCGGAGCGGACCGCATTCGCTTCGGCCATCTGTGGGTCTATCGCAGTGACGTTCGCGATGTTGAGGCTCAAAGCGGGGATACCGTCCGCGTTTTAGATGAAGGAAATAATTTCATCGGACGAGCATTCTTCAGTAGCCGCTCACAAATCACGCTTCGCCTGCTCACTCGCGAAGACGTACCGGCCGACACAGACTTCTTCCGAACCCGAATACAAGACGCGGCTGAATATCGCAAGAAAGTGGTAGCGGGCACGGATTCATATCGGCTTGTCTACGGCGAGTCTGACCTGCTTCCATCCATCGTTGTCGACCGCTATTCGGATTATCTGGTGATTCAAACCCTCAGCCAAGGAGCGGAGCGTCGCAAACAGGAGATTCTCTCTCTCCTGATTGAGATGTTTTCGCCGCGAGGAATTCTTGAGAGGAATGATCCGCGGGTGCGGGAACTCGAAGGTCTCGAACGAGTCAACTCGCTTCTCTATGGCGAAGTTCCGGAACAAGTAACGTCGACTCAAAAAAGCACTCGCTTTATCCATGACTTGCGCACAGGACAAAAAACGGGTGGTTTCCTGGACCAGTGCGAAAATCATCTCGCAGCGGCGGATTACGTTTCGGGAGAGGTTCTTGACGCCTTCACCTATCATGGGGGATTCGCGCTGACCGTAGCGCCTCATGCCAAGTACGTTGAAGCCATTGACCTGTCCGCAGCAGCAATAAGTGCAGCGCGAGAGAATCAGAAGCTGAATGGCTTCGAAAATGTCACATTTGCTGAGGGCAATGCATTCGATGCGCTAAAGGCTTACGACAGTTCCGGGCGGCGATTCGATGCGGTTATTCTTGACCCTCCCGCATTTGCCAAAAACCGCGAAAGCATGCCAGCAGCCGCTCGCGGCTACAAGGAAATCAATCTTCGCGCGATGCGAATCCTTCGGCCCGGAGGACTCCTCGTCACGTGCTCTTGCTCCTACCATATCCCCGAGCCCCTCTTTCTGCAGATCGTTGCCGAAGCCGCGACTGATTCGCACAGGTGCGTGCAGGTGATTGAACGCCGCACTCAATCCAAGGACCATCCTATCCTGCTCACGATGCCCGAGACCCAATATCTCAAGTGCCTGATCCTCCGCATTCTGTGACTATATGCTTGAAAATATTTGTGCTATTAAAATCATCTTAAAATCTTAAATTACTTGACAACAATACACTAATATAATATAAGCGTATTAGAAGTATATAATTCAAGATGGAGGACGGAAATGAACGGAATCACTCGCTGGGACCCATTTCAAAATCTTTCGGTGCTGCAGGAGCAGGTAAATCGGCTGTTTGATAACAAATTCTCGCAGAACGGAGACAGCTCCACTTTGAGCGCTTGGGCGCCTTCTGTGGACGTCTACGAGACTGAAAATGAGCTGGTTATCAAGGCTGACCTGCCTGGCACTACGGAGAAAGATCTTGACGTTAGGGTTGAGAACAACATGCTGACGATCGGTGGAGAGCGGAAGTTTGAGCAAGAAGTGAAAGAGGAGAACTACATCCGTATGGAACGGTCTTACGGTTCCTTTCACCGGACTTTCTCTCTGCCAAACACTGTGGACACTCAGGCAATCCAAGCCAAGTACACGGATGGAGTGCTGACCGTCGCCTTGCCGAAGCGCGCTGAGTCCAAGCCAAAGCAGGTGAAAGTCAACGTGACGAACGGAAAGAACTAAACCGACGGATAAAGGGGCCGAAGAACACTTGGCCCCTTTTCTCCCGGCCAGAGGTAAGATCAGTTCTCGGACGCTCTTATGATTCGCTACGACAAACTAACAGTGAAGGCTCAAGAAGCTCTTCAGGCTGCCCAGGAAATTGCCGCTCAGGCGGGGCAGCAGCAAGTTGAGCCGTCACATATTTTAGCCGCTCTACTTGCTCAGCCTGACGGCCTTGTAGCTCCTTTGCTTGCCAAACTAGGCGCTCCCGTTGAGACGATTTCGGCCGCGGTGCAGCGAGAAATCAATCGCTTGCCTAGAGTTTCGGGAGTTTCTCAACAGTTCCTCAGTCCTGCTTCAAACGAAGTGCTGTCGAAGGCTTTTGACGAAGCGAGCCATTTTAAGGACGAATACGTTTCCACTGAACACATTCTGCTTGCTATCGCAAACCTTCGGAGCGACCCAGCAGGCGCGGTGCTCGCGCAAAACGGCGCCAGCCATGATGCCATTTTGCAGGCGCTCGTCAGCGTGCGCGGAAGCCATCGAGTGACGAGCCAGAATCCCGAGGCAACCTACCGAGCGCTCGAGCAGTACGCGCGCGACCTGACCGATTTGGCGCGAAAAGGAAAACTCGATCCGGTAATCGGTCGGGACGAGGAAATTCGCCGGGTGATGCAGATTCTTGCCCGCCGCACGAAGAACAATCCCGTGCTCATTGGCGAGCCAGGAGTTGGGAAAACCGCAATTGTCGAGGGACTCGCGCAGCGCATTGTCGCCGGAGATGTGCCGGAAGTGTTGAAACCCAAGAGAATCGTCGCTTTGGACCTTGCGTCGCTGGTGGCGGGCGCGAAGTATCGGGGCGAATTTGAGGACCGGCTGAAGGCGGTACTGAAGGAAGTTACCGACTCCGAAGGGCAAATCATTCTTTTCATCGATGAACTTCACACGGTTGTTGGGGCAGGCGCCGCCGAAGGCTCGATGGATGCTTCCAACATGCTGAAGCCGGCGCTGGCTCGCGGAGAGCTCCGCACCATTGGAGCCACAACGCTAAATGAATATCGCAAGTACATCGAAAAGGATCCGGCGCTTGAGCGGCGCTTTCAGCCTGTGATGATTCCTGAGCCGTCCGTAGAGGACGCTATTGCGATCTTGCGTGGCCTGAAAGAGCGATATGAGATCCACCACGGAGTTCGCATTCAAGATGCCGCTATTGTTGCGGCCGTGATGCTCTCCCACCGCTATATCGCAGATCGCTTTTTGCCCGATAAGGCCATCGACCTGATTGACGAAGCGGCTGCCAGCCTGCGTATGGAATTGGATTCCATGCCGGCGGAGATTGATGAAATTGAACGCCGGATTTTGCAATTGGAAATCGAACGCCAGGCGCTTTCCAAAGAGTCTGACGCTCATTCTCGTGAACGCTTGCGCGAAATCGAGAAGGAACTCTCCTCGCTTCGGGAAAAATCAAGCGGACTGAAGGCCCAATGGCAAGTGGAAAAGGATGCCATCGCTCGCATCCGGAAAATTAAAGGCGAAATTGAGCAGTTGAAATCCGAAGAGCAGCGTATGGAGCGCGCGGGCGAGCTTGCCAAGGTGGCAGAGATTCGTTACGGAAAGCTTTCCGCGGCCGAGCGCGACCTGCAGAAGGCGCAAGAGTCGCTGGCGCAGCTTCAAAAAGGCCGCGCGATGCTCAAAGAAGAAGTGGGCGAGGAAGATATCGCGCGGATCGTGAGCAAATGGACGGGCATTCCTGTGGGCCGGCTTATGGAAGGAGAAGTGCAGAAACTCGTGCACATGGAGGAGCGGCTGCGGCAGCGAGTGGTTGGGCAGGACGACGCTCTTAGCCGTGTTGCGAACGCCATCCGCCGCAGCCGCTCGGGTCTGGCCGATCCGCGCAGGCCAATCGGTTCATTCCTGTTTCTTGGGCCGACTGGTGTCGGCAAAACCGAACTTGCGCGCGCTCTTGCGGAGTTTCTTTTTGATGACGAGCGCGCGATGATTCGGCTCGACATGTCGGAGTACATGGAGAAGCATTCCGTGGCGCGGATGATTGGCGCACCTCCCGGATACGTCGGCTACGAGGAAGGTGGTCAGCTCACAGAGCAGGTTCGCCGGCATCCTTATTCCGTCGTACTGTTGGACGAGATCGAAAAAGCGCATCCGGACGTCTTCAACGTGCTGTTGCAAATCCTGGAAGACGGCAGACTGACCGACGGCAAAGGGCGCACGGTCGATTTTCGGAACACTGTGATTGTCATGACCTCGAACGTGGGCTCATCGGCAATTTTCGAGCTTGCGGCAAAGGATCCTAAGCGCGCCCGCGCCGAAGCAATGGAGGCGCTGCGGCAGATTTTCCGACCGGAGTTCCTGAACCGTGTGGACGACATCGTCATCTTCCAGCCGTTGGGCAAGGAGCAGCTTGAGCACATTGTCGATCTGCAATTGCAGCAAGTCTCAAAGCTGCTCGAAGGCAAGAACGTTTCTCTGCGGCTCACGCCCGCTGCGCGCGAGTTGGTGCTTCGCGAGGGATATGATGCCGCATACGGAGCACGGCCACTCCGCCGCGCTATCCAGCGGCTGGTGCAGGATCCACTGGCAATGGATATTCTGGACGCCAAGATTCTGCCCGGTACGGACGTACTTGTTGATGTGGACTCGAAGACGGGCGAGATGCGCTTTGAACAGAACAAGCCAAAAGCAGGTGTCGCGCGGGGCCGTTGATTTGACGAGTGATGCTGGTACCCCTAAACTGTTCTTATCTTATCGGTCATGTTGAGGAACCTATGAAAACGCTGAAGACAGCATTCTTGCTCACTGCGCTCACTCTACTGTTGATTCTAGGCGGGAGAGCGATAGACGGCACCCGTGGGATGACATTTGGCCTCGTTATCGCGGTGGTGATGAATGCGGTCTCATATTTCTTTTCGGACAAAATCGCCCTGCGATCGGCCCAAGCCCAACCTGTGACTCGCGAGCAAGCGCCTCGGCTTTATGCTGTTATGGAGCGGCTTGCCGGAAAAGCGGGCCTGCCCATGCCGAGGCTGTACGTCAGTCCGCAAGCGGCTCCCAATGCTTTCGCAACGGGCCGCAACCCGCGGCACGCTGCCGTTTGCGTTACGGCAGGGTTGATGCAGATTATGAATGACGACGAGCTCGAAGGCGTGATCGCTCATGAGCTTTCTCACGTTCGAAACTATGACATTCTGACGTCGTCGATTGCGGCCACGATAGCTGGCGCGATTACCTGGATTGCGGAAATGGGCCGTTGGGGGCTCATTTTCGGTGGTTTCGGCGGGGGTCGTGATGGAGGAGAAGGTGAGGGCAACGCCATCACTGCCATTTTAATGCTGATTCTGGCGCCTATTGCCGCGCTCCTTCTGCAACTGGGAATCTCGCGCCAGCGCGAATACCAGGCCGACGCGTCGGGCGTGAAGATGGTGGGCCATCCCTATGGCCTGATCAGCGCATTACAGAAGTTGGAGGGCTACAACAAGAAGATTCCCATGGCTATTTCCCCTTCGACAGCCGCCCTGTGCATCGTGGCGCCGCTGCAAGCACGGCAAATGCTGGCAAATCTCTTTAGTACGCATCCGCCGCTTGATGACAGGATTGAGATCCTGAAAAACATGCAAATCACGCGCTGAAACGCGGTAAGTTGGAGCCAAACGGCAGAAACAACAGGGTCCGAGTAAAGATTTCAGGGTAGGCCGATCGGTGAAAACCCTGTACAATCGGACAGCGTATTGTAACTGATTGACAATCCATCCATTTAGCAGCACGATTTGCCAACAAGGGGATTGGCATCACCCGTGCTCCTTATGGCACTCCGCAGGGGGAATTCAGGTTCAAGGAGAACGAAAATGACTTTTGAAGAGAGAAACCAAACGCCGCCCGAAGCGGCAACTCCCCGGTGGGTAGGTATTGTGGTGGTTTTGATTGCGATCGTGGCATTGGTCGCCCTGGGCATTGGTTGGAGCGCGGAGCGAACTGCCAAAGACAACGAGACTGCTTTGGCTTCGCAGGTGCAGTCAGCGAAGCAGGGTCAGACCGTCCTGGAGCAGAGACTGCAGCAAAGCGATGAAGCTAATGCGCAGATGCAGGGTGAACTGAACGTGATCACGGACCGCCTGAAACTCACCCAGGGTGAGCTGGCTCGGGCTCGCACTGAGGCACGGAAAATTACCTCGGACGACAAGAAGCAGTTCGCGGCCGTGCAGCAGCAGGAAGATCAGATGAATACGCAACTCGCCACCAAGGCCAGTTCGGATGATCTGAACAAGGTGAGCGGCGACGTCAACGGCGTGAAAACCGATCTGGATGCCACGAAGCAGAATCTGCAGATGGCACGCGACCAGTTCGGCAACCTGATCGCTCGCAATCACGATGAAATCGAGACGCTGCGCCGCATGGGTGAGCGCAATATTTACGAATTCACCGTGGACAAGAAGAACGAGAAAAAGCGAGTCGGCGATCTGACCGTGGAACTGCGCGGAACCAACACGAAGAAGCAGCTTTTCACGATGTATCTCTTCGTGGATGACAAGCGCTTTGAGAAACAGAACCGGTCCGTGGACGAACCGATCTACTTCTACACGCGTGAGTATCAGGTGCCTCTGGAAATGGTAGTCAACCAGGTCGGAAAGAATAAAGTCAGCGGGTACATTAGTGTCCCGAAGTCCGCCGCGCCGGCTCAAACGGCGAGTGGTTCAACGGGAACCGGATCAGGACAGTAAGCACCGGATAGCCTGAATTCCAACCGATGGAAAAAGGAGGCGCTCCCGAGCGCCTCTTTTTTTGAATTATTCCGCTTTGGACAGAGACCGCATCTTACGGCGCAAGAAAACCTTCGCGAGCGCAGGCAACTTATCGTGAGGCAGCTTGCCTTGCTCGTACAGCTTCATCTTCGCCTTCGCTGATTTCCGTTTGCGGTGGTGGCGCTTCCACGCTACGAACCGCTTGTCATTAGCCATTCTCTCCTCCAGTTCCCTTGGTGTTTGTTCAATTGTAGCCGAGCTTGCGCTTCTTGCAACTGCGCATCGCGATTTTCGCTCCGTTTCCTTGGACGTTCGAGTAGGATTGTGCGCGATGCCAGCCACAATTATTCACGCGGCGCGAGCGCTCACTCCGCTTAAGGAGATTCGTGACGCCGCCGTGGTAATGGAAGACGGACATATCACATCGGTTGCTCCGCGATCAGAAATTATCGCGCCGGCTAGCTCGAAAGAGATTTCCGCGCGAGATGCGATCCTTGTGCCAGGTTTTGTGGACGTACACGTGCATGGCGCCGGCGGCCACGATGTGATGTCCTCGACTGAAGAGTCGCTCAATACGATTGCATCAACGGTCGCACGGCACGGAACCACTTCGTTCGTTGCAACCACAGTAACCGCACCGCCAGATGAGACCCGCCGCTGCTTGGAAGGCATTTCGCATTACATCCTGAGCTCCGCCAATCACAGCGGCGACGCCACTGCTGAAATTCTGGGCATACATCTGGAAGGGCCATTCATCAGCCCTGCGCGGCGCGGAGTGCATCCCGCAGGGGCCATTGCCAAGCCATCTGTTGCCCTTCTCGACAGATATCTGGAAGCCGCATCTGGAACAGCGAAAATCCTCACGCTCGCGCCGGAGATTCCGGGTGCGCTGGAGCTTGTAGAACGCGGATACGCCAAGGGACTGGTCGTGGCCCTCGGGCACACAGATGCGACCTATGAGCAGGCCCAAACGGCGATTTTTCGGGGCGCAAGACATGCGGTACATGTTTTCAACGCCATGCGTCCGTTTTCGCACCGTGAAACTGGAGTGCTGGGAGCCATTCTGGTGGATCCATCCGTCACCGCTGAAATCATTGCTGACGGCATACACGTTGATGATCCCGCGATTAAGCTCCTGCTGGCAGCAAAGGGCACTGATTTGGTCTTACTTGTCAGCGATGGCACAGCGGCCACTGGAATGCGCGATGGATGCTACCGGCTGGGCACCTTTGACGTTACTGTTACCGATGGCATCTGCCGAAATCGCGAAGGCAAGCTTGCAGGCAGCACGCTGACGCTGGAGCGTGCGGTACAGCACATGGTCCGACTTGGAGTGCCGGTCATCGAAGCGGTTCGCATGGCTACTTACAATCCGGCTCGACGCATCGGGCTAGAGAAAAAGAAAGGAATACTGGCTCAGGGCGCAGACGCCGACATCGTGCTCCTGACTCCTGAATTGAAAATTGCAAACGTCTTTGTGCGAGGGAACGCTCTTTTTTAAGGCTTCGCCGCCCATTACGCTTGGGCACATTTGCATTTCCGTGGTGATGAGCGCGGTTGACGTAAAAAAAAATGGATGCGATAATTACTGGCTTTGTGGTGGTTGTTTTAGCTCCTTGTGGCGGCGACGAGCCGCCCAGCACCAAGAAATCCACGGAGGACATGCGGCAGTCGCGATAAGTGTGCGATGCAGATTCTGCAACAGCTCGGCTGGCTTTTCTTCAAGTCCATTCCGTCAATTATCCTGTTTCTTCTGTTTTTTTGGTTTTTGCGCGCCAATTTCTTTAAGCCACTGGAGCGCACGCTGGCCGAACGCAACGCGCGCATCAATAAAGCTCGCGCGGAAGCGCAGGAGGTTCAAGCTGCGGCGCGCGACAAGACGCAATCCTATGAAGAGGCACTGCGCAAAGCGCGCGACGGTGTTTTTGCTGAACAAGAGGCCATACGTCAGGCGGCCCTCGATGAACGAGCGGAACTCCTGCAGAAGGCGCGGGCCACAGCGCAAGAAGCAGTCCGAGTGGAAAAGGAACGGATTGGCCGGGAATTTGGGGCGGCTCGCGCTCAACTGGAAAGCGAAGCGACGGTGCTCGCCGGGCGCATTGCAGAACGAATTTTGGGCAGTCCGGCACCGGCGGGAGGCTCGCGATGAGCAGACGCCTCTCTCGCGGTCTTCAGGAGCTAGGCGCTCTTGCCATGCTTGTCGCATTCATCGCGGCGCCTGCCTTGGCGGCAGCGAATCCTCAGGAAGAAGCCGGCACGACCACAGGCTGGATCTATCGCTGGATCAATTTTTCCATTTTTGCCGCTTTGATTGTCTGGGGCTTTACCAACAAAGGCACGCGTGGATATTTTCGCAACCGCCGAAAAGGCATCAGCGATGCCATAGCGGAAAGCGCGCGAGCGCGCGAGGAAGCGGTGCGCCAAGAGCGCGCTGCGGAGCAAAAAATGGCTTCGCTCGATCGTGAGGTGGCGGATCTGCGCAGCCGCGCCAAGCAGGAGAGCACTGCCGAAGCGGAGCGCATTCGAGCGCTCGCGCGCGAGGAAGCGAAACGCATCGAGCAGTCCGCCCAGATGGAAATTCGCGCCGCGGAGCGCGCTGCACAGATGCAGTTGAAAGCTATTGCTGCGCGCATGGCGGTTGAGCGGGCAGAGGACCTTCTTCGGAATCGCGTGAACGCTCAGACGGAGTCTACGTTGTTCCGTGGGTTCGTCAGCGCATTGGAAGGATCTGCCAATTGAGCGCCATTGCCCAACGCTACGCAGTCGCTCTCGCAGACGTGGCGTTTGAACGCAAAGACGCAGGCAAAATACGGCAGGATTTAGCTGACCTCGCCGGCGTGTTTGCGGCTTCTGCTGACCTGCGCAACTTGCTCGCGAATCCGTCGGTCAGCGCCGAATCGAAAAAATCTGTGGCCGCCGAGATCTCCAAGCGAATGGGCATGCACACGGAAGTGCGTAACCTAATGTTTCTCCTCATCGATCATGGTCGCACAGGCATTGTGGATGAGATTCAGGATGCGTTTGAAGCCGAGATGAATCGGTGCGCGGGAATTGTGGACGCGATTATTACTTCTGCGCATGACCTTTCATCACCGGAAAAATTGCAGTTAGCGCAAGCGCTGGAGAAGGTGACGGGCAAGAAGGTGCAGGCGCAATATAAGCTGGATCCGCGCTTGATCGGAGGCGCGACCGTGCGTATCGGATCAACGATTTATGACAGCTCGGTCCGCGAGCGGCTGAACCGCCTTCGCGACGAGATGGAATCGCAATAGGAGAGGGAATGGCAACGATCAAGGCTGACGAGATTACAAAGATTATTCGCGAGCAGATTGAAAACTATCAGCAGGTGATGGCTGTCGAAGAAGTAGGGGCGGTCATTTCCGTCGGCGATGGTATTGCGCGCATTCATGGACTCGACAAAGTGATGGCCGGCGAAATGCTTGCTTTCCCTCATGATGTAGTCGGCATCGCTTTGAACCTCGAAGAAGATCAGGTTGGTGCTGTTCTCCTCGGCGACTACACGAAGATCGAAGAAGGCGATCCCGTGCGTCGCACGAAAAAGATCATGTCGGTTCCAGTGGGTGAGGCGCTGATTGGAAGAGTCGTGAACCCATTAGGCCAGCCGCTGGATGACAAAGGGCTCATCGCCACCAACCAGCGCAGCCCTATTGAGCGCCTCGCGCCGGGCGTAATTGATCGTCAGCCAGTGCGCGAGCCAGTGCAAACTGGAATCAAAGCAATCGACGCGATGATTCCGGTCGGCCGCGGCCAGCGCGAACTTATCATCGGCGACCGACAGACCGGCAAAACGGCGATCATTCTTGACACGATCATCAATCAGCGCAAGGGTGATTTAATCTGCATCTACTGCGCCATTGGTCAGAAGCGCTCGACCGTCGCCCAAGTCATCAAGACGCTCACGGACGGCGAAGCGATGGAGCATAGCATCGTCGTTACTGCATCGGCCTCGGAACCTGCCACGATGCAGTACATTGCGCCATTCGCCGCATGCGCGATGGGCGAATTTTTCCGCGACCACGGCAAACATGCCGTCTGCTTCTATGACGACCTTTCCAAGCACGCGCAGGCGTATCGCGAAATTTCCCTGCTTCTTCGCCGGCCGCCGGGTCGCGAAGCTTATCCAGGTGATGTGTTCTTCCTGCATTCACGTCTGCTGGAGCGTGCCGCGAAAATGAGCAAGGACCTCGGCGGGGGCTCGCTCTCGGCTCTTCCGGTGATTGAGACTCAGGCGGGCGACGTCTCGGCATACATTCCCACGAACGTGATTTCGATTACCGACGGCCAGATTTACCTCGAATCTGATCTCTTCAACATCGGCGTGCGGCCTGCGATTAACGCTGGCATTTCCGTCAGCCGCGTTGGCGGCAACGCGCAGATTAAGGCTATGCGCCAGGTGGCGGGTTCTCTTCGTTTGGATATGGCCCAGTTCCGCGAACTGGCTGCCTTCGCTCAATTCGGTTCTGAACTGGACAAGGCTACGCAGGCGCAGCTCGGTCGTGGCCGCCGCCTGACGGAGCTTCTGAAACAGGATCAGTTCCAGCCGCTCCCCGTAGAGAAGCAGGTGCTCGGCATCTTCGCCGGAACAAACGGCTATGTGGACGACATTCCCGTTGAAGATGTCAGGCGCTTCGAAAAAGGCCTGTATAGTTTCGTCGAGACAAACTACAGCAGCGTGCTCAAAACCCTGGCCGAGAAAAAAGCCATTGATGATAGCCTGCGCGCAGATATGAAGAAAGCAATCGAGGATTTTAAGCAGCGGTTCGCTTCCGACCGCAAGATGGCCGAGGCGGCGACAAGCTGATTTTTATCCAGAACAATTTCTAAATTTCTATGCCAACTCTGCTCGATTATCGCCGGCGCGTCCGCTCTGTGAAAAACACACAGCAGATTACGCGCGCAATGAAGTTTGTTTCGGCCGCGAAGTTGCGCCGCGCGCAGGAGGGCGTATTCCGCGCCCGGCCTTATGCAAAGGAAATTCGCCGCGTCTTGCAATCGGCTATGCAGCGCACTACGGAAACGGACAATCCGCTGCTGGAAAGCCGGCCTGAGGAGCGCATTCTGGTTCTGGTCGTGACTTCGGACAAAGGTCTGGCCGGGCCGTTCAGCACAAACGTTCTGCGCAGAGCCTTTGAATACCGCCGCAGTTTGCAAGGCAAAGACGTGCAAGCGATTGCGGTCGGCCGTAAGGGCTTGGAGGGACTGCGGCGTAGGAAATGGAAGCTTGCAGCCGAGTGGGTTAACGTCTCCATGCACGTCGAGTTTCATCATGCGGAGGAAATCTCAAAACGTATCTCGGATTTGTACATTTCCAAGGAAGTGGACGCGGTGTACGCGATTTATAACGAATTCAAAAGTGTGGCCGTTCAGAAACTGCGCGTGGAGAAGCTGCTTCCACTCAATCGCGAGTCGCTCGCTGGCGATTCTGGCGCGAAGGGCCAATCGAGGCGCGAGCGCAAAACCGCTTCCCCGCAACAAGATTCGGACAAATTGGCTGAGGGCGTAGACTACATTTACGAAGAACCGCCTGACGAGATTTTTGCCAAGCTTGTTCCGCGATATTTGGAAACCGAGGTCTTTCGCATCCTCCTCGAATCGGCTGCAGCCGAGCACGCGGCTCGAATGACAGCAATGGACGCGGCAACGACCAATGCAGGAGAACTGATCGCCTCCCTCACGCTGGATATGAACAAAATTCGTCAGGCGAGCATTACCAAGGAAATCATTGAAATCGTTAGCGGCGCCTCTTTCGCGGCGTCTTCATAAATAGGAGAATCGTTTGATGGCGGAGAATCAAGCAAGTGCAACGAAAAATTTGAAGACGGGTCACGTCATCCAGGTGATTGGACCCGTTGTAGACGTGCAATTCGAAGAAGGCCATCTGCCGCTTATTTATAGCGCGACGCGCATCACAAGCGAAGGTTTTGATGTCGAGGAGCCAATCGACGTCATTGCTGAAGTCCAGCAGCACCTCGGCGAAGGCCGCGTCCGCTGCGTCGCCATGAAGCCGACCGAAGGAATCGTCCGCGGCATGAAAGCCTATGATCTGGGCGAAGAGATTTCCGTTCCGGTCGGTCGTGGCACGCTGGGGCGTATTTTGAATGTGCTCGGCGAGCCCGTTGATAAGCTGGGTAACGTGAAAGTGAAGGAGCACTGGCCGATTCACCGGCCAGCGCCTCCTCTTGATCAGCAATCCACTTCGCTCGAAATGTTCGAGACGGGAATCAAAGTTGTGGATCTGATGGAGCCTTACCTCAAGGGAGGAAAAATCGGGCTGTTTGGCGGCGCTGGCGTGGGCAAGACCGTGCTCATCATGGAACTGATCCACAACGTGGCGATGAAGCACGGCGGGGTTTCAGTGTTTGCCGGAGTAGGCGAGCGAACGCGCGAGGGCAATGATCTCTGGCTGGAGATGACTGAGTCCGGCGTGGTCGTGCCGGGGAATTCTGAAAAATCGCGTGCCGCGCTGATCTATGGCCAGATGACGGAGCCCCCCGGGGCGCGCCTTCGCGTGGGATTAACTGGCCTGACTGTTGCGGAGTACTTCCGTGATGCGGAAGGTCTCGACGTTCTGCTTTTCATCGACAATATCTTCCGCTTCGTCCAAGCCGGCTCCGAGGTTTCCGCCCTGCTAGGACGCATGCCATCCGCCGTGGGATACCAGCCCAACCTCAATACCGAAATCGGCGAACTGGAAGAACGAATCACGTCAACCAAGAAAGGCTCGATCACGTCTGTGCAGGCTGTCTACGTTCCCGCTGACGATTATACGGATCCGGCCCCGGCAGCGACTTTCGCGCACCTCGACGCGACGACAAACCTCAGCCGTCAAATTGTTGAATTGGGAATTTACCCAGCCGTTGATCCTCTGGCCAGCTTCTCCCGCATTCTCGACGCGCGAATCGTCGGGGAGGAGCACTACAATGTGGCCCGCTCGGTCAAATCGACGCTGCAACGATACAAAGACCTGCAGGATATTATCGCGATTCTCGGCATCGAAGAACTGCCGGAAGAGGACAAGCTGACTGTAGCGCGCGCGCGAAAGATGCAGCGTTTTATGTCCCAGCCGATGTTTGTGGCAGCGCAGTTCACTGGCCTCGAAGGAAAATACGTCAAAGTGGAAGATACGATTCGCGGATTCAAGGAAATTGTCGAAGGAAAGCACGACGACCTCCCGGAGCAGGCTTTTTACATGGTCGGAACGATCGAAGAGGCGCAGCAAAAGGCCGAGAAAATGGCGGCGACAGCTTAGCGCCAGGAATGAGTAATTAAGGGAAATGCTGCCGCAAAATCTGGAACTGGAAATCGTTACTCCTGAGAAGCACATGCTCGACGAGACTGTCGATTATGTTGAGGTACCGGGCAAGGAGGGATACATGGGCATTTTGCCGGGCCATGCGCCCCTTTTGAGCCAACTCGGTATGGGCACTCTCTCCTATCGTAAAGGTGGCGACGTCCAGTATTTCGCCGCGCTGGGCGGATTCGTTGAGGTTCTACCCGGGCGAGTGATTGTTCTTGCGGATGCCTGTGAAAGGGCGAGAGAGATTGATGTCGAGCGCGCACGAACCTCCCTGGAAAAAGCCAGGGGCGAGTTGGCCCAGAGCGGCTCAGCCGATAATAAGAAGGCTGAGGCGTCGGCGGCCATGGACCGCGCGCAGGCGCGGCTTGATGCCGCTTCAAAAGCGGGACAGGTTCCAGCGAGCACTGCTCGTCACTGAAAACGGCCTTAAACGTGTGAGTTCAGAAAAACGTCAATCGCCGGCAATCAAAATGTACACAACGCCTTGGTGCAGCGACTGCCGTCGTGCCAAGCTGTTCCTCAACGAACGCGGAGTGAAATTCGAGGAAGTGAATATTGATCAGTCTTCAAAGGCCGAGGCGCTGGTTCTTCAAGTAAATCATGGGCGAAGAAAAATCCCGACATTCGAGGTAGACGGCCGTTACTTCTCCAGCAGTCCGTTCGACCCATATCAGCTTGCGGAAGAACTAAACATTCCTCTCAATTCATGAATAGCAGGTCGCGCCGTTTCCTGCTGTCGTAAGGAATGCTATCCTTGTTCGCTGCTTTTTCGGTGGCATTGAAAGGAGGGCTGCATGCCCGCTTTTTCCGGAGTCGATTTTCTCGACTTCGATTCCCTGCTGACAGATGACGAAAAGCTTGCCCGCCAAACTGCCCGCAAATTTGTGGATGAGCAGGTCCTGCCGATCATCGAGGAGTGCAATCGCGAAGCAAAGTTTCCTATGCAGCTCCTGCCCATGATTGCGGAGCTTGGATTTTTTGGCGCGAACCTGAAGGGTCATGGCTGCGCGGGAATGTCCAATGTCGAATACGGGCTCGTTATGCAGGAGCTCGAACGTGGCGATTCCGGCTTGCGTAGCTTCGCTTCCGTGCAATCCGCGCTGGTGATGTATCCCATTTACACCTTTGGCTCTGAAGCGCAGAAGGAAAAATGGCTTCCGCAACTGGCTGCGGGCAAAGCGATTGGTTGTTTTGGCTTGACGGAACCGCAGTTCGGTTCAAACCCAGGAGGCATGCTCACCCGCGCGGTTCGCAAGGGCGGCAGCTATGTTCTGAACGGCGAGAAAATGTGGATCACCAACGGCTCGCTTTCGGCAATAGCGCTTGTCTGGGCGAAATGCGAAGACGAAAAGATTCGCGGCTTCCTCGTGGAGAAAGGCACTCCCGGGTTTAAGGCGTGGGATGTGCATGGCAAATGGTCGTTGAGAGCTTCCGTAACTTCCGGACTTGCCATGAGCGACTGCAAGATTCCAGCTGAGAACGTTCTGCCGGGTGTTGAAGGCTTACGAGGTCCGCTCTCGTGTCTGAACCAAGCGCGGTACGGAATCGGATGGGGAGGGATTGGCGCTGCAATGGCCTGCTACGACACGGCACTGCGCTACGCGAAAGAGCGCAAGCAGTTCGGCAATAAGCCCATCGCTTCTCATCAGCTCGTGCAGGAAAAACTCGTCTGGATGATCACTGAAATCACGAAAGCGCAGTTCCTGGCGTTGCAGGTTGGACGGTTGAAAGACAAAACGCGAGTGCACCCTTCGCACATCTCAATGATGAAGATGAATAACGTCGCTATCGCGCTCGAGACTGCAAGAAAAGCACGCGAAATCCTCGGCGCGAACGGCATTGTGGACGATTACTGCGTCATGCGGCATATGAACAACCTCGAGTCGGTGTATACATACGAAGGAACTCACGACATCCATAAATTGATCATCGGCGAGCGCATCACCGGAATTGCAGCTTTTGAATAATTGCCGCCCCTATTTCAGAGGAGACATGGAAGACAAACTTAGCCTGGAGTTCCTCCGCGTCGTGGAACAAGCTGCGATTGCCTCAGCGCACACGATGGGCCTCGGCGATCGCCATAAAGCCGATGCTGTTGCCGTCGAAGCCATGCGCCGCGAAATGGACAGTGTTGGAATGGATGGCACGATTGTCATCGGCGAAGGCGAACGCGACGAAGCTCCCATGCTTTTCATCGGCGAAAAAGTGGGCATGGCTGCGAAACACAAAGATAGCTATCCGGCCGTAGATATCGCCGTTGATCCGCTGGAGGGAACCAATCTGTGCGCTACTGGGGAGCCGAATGCGATTACAGTTCTTGCTGCGAGCGAAAAGGGCGGGCTGCTCCATGCGCCGGATTTGTACATGGAAAAGATCGTTGTTGGACCTACGTGCCGCGGCGCAGTTGAGCTGGACGCACCGGTAAAGGACAATTTGAAAGCCATCGCTCGGCGGCTTGACCGCCTTGTTGAGGACTTGGTTGTCATTGTGTTGGATCGGCCGCGCCATGAAAAGCTCGTCGGCGAAATTCGCGCTGCGGGCGCACGTATTCGGCTGATCGGTGATGGCGACCTCTCCGCGGGAATTGCCGCGGCCGTCCTCGGCTCTGGAGTCCACGCCGTAATGGGAACAGGCGGCGCGCCAGAGGGAGTTCTCACCGCTGCAGCGTTAAAGTGCCTGAACGGAGAAATTATCGCGCGGCTGGTCGTTTCAAAGCCGGAACAGCAGGAACGGCTGGCAAAAATGGGCGTCATCGATCCGAAAAGAATCTATAAAACTGACGAGTTGGCCCCCGGAAAGCAGATTATTTTCGCGTGCACCGGCGTCACGGAAGGAAATCTACTGCGCGGAGTGCGCTTTTTCGGCGAGGGCGTTCGCACGCATTCGCTCGTTCTCACCTATGACCATCGGCAGGTGCGCTTCATCGATAGTGTCCATTTGAACAAACGGCCTGACGCCAAAGTTCGTTTCTTCTAGCTTCCAGCGTACCCTAGCCTCATCGGTCTTCCTGGGGCGTCGTCCAATTCAAATTAAAAGAGGCTGCGGAAATGCCTGAACTCGCCAAGCCAGGTTCCAAGCCCAATGCCGCACGGTCACACAAGCGGCTGATCATTTTGGGCGCAATCCTCATTTGTGTCTTCATCGTGTGGATTGTAACCATGATCGCGGGCGCAGGTTTTGGACACGGGCTTTAGGAACGAACCTTCCCGAGCACCACACTGATGTCGTTCCAAACCAGCGGCTCCATGGCTTCTATTGAAGCGACGCGCGACCGTGGACGCTAGGACGTCCACTATTCCTCCGTTTACCATTCGACTGCGAGAATTCATGCCGTAACGGGTATATCGGATTCGTCAGTTTCTCTGCAAACGAAAGGGGGATTTACGCAAGTTCATTCGGCGACGCCGTTTGGCACCGCCAATTTGAACGTGCCCTGAGCTTTGATCAGCGATGGGCAGAAGCCATGGGCGGCGTATGCCTCCGCGCCGGCATCTGTGGCATCTTGGATTCGCGTATGGGCGCCACGGGTGCTCGCATGGCGCTGTTGCTCACGTGATCGCTGATCGCTTGCAGCCGCTTCAATATGGACTGCCACTGGCCCCACTCCAACTGGCGCAAAAACGGCCGCAATCCTTGAATGAATGGATCCTCCAGCAACGTCTGGCCCGTGGACTCCGGCACGAAGAAGCGATTCAAGCCAACACCCAGTGCTTCAGCGATCTTTTCGAGCGTACCGAGACTGGGAGTCATTTGTCCGCTCTCAATGCGCGAAAGATAGGATCGCGAAACGCGCGAGCGCGCCTGAAGCTGGCTCTGGGTCATTCCGCGCGACTCGCGCAACTGGCGAATCCGCAAGCCGATGTTCTCGACGGTATCCTGGTTCGGCGCTTCATTCGCCGCTTGCGAGTCAGCACCCGCGGTTGCTTCCGCCGAAGGAGTCGGGATGACGAAAGTCACCCTCGGAGGCAACAGCCGCAAACAGCGGCGGCAGTTATCTGTTCTCGTACGATATTGCACGAGTCCGCAGACACCACAGCGGATTACCTCTCGGTCTATATCCGAAATGACTTCCTCAGTTTTCTTCTCTACCACCGGTCATCCTCACAGGCTCTTCCGGCGGTGCGGTGGGGAGGAGCGTTTCACAGGGGGAAGGCAGAAACTGGCGCGAGCGGCATTCTCTCCGGCGCACTATCCTAAGTCAAGTCTTTTTTTACTTATTTCGTGAATCCCAGATGCCGGACAAATTCTACTCTGGCTTCTTCGCAGAATCAACGCTTGAAACCGCAAGACGCGCCTCCAACGAGGGCAATTTTTGATACGCTGTTAGCTCGCATTGGGAGGGAACGGAATGGGAAGTTTGCCAAGCCGGGAAGAAGCATGGAAGCTGCTATGTGAGTACACGCAGAGCGAGAGCCTGCGGAAGCATGCGCTTGCCGTCGAATCTTGTGTCCGCGCATACGCACGTAAGAATGGCGCAGACGAGGAGCTTTGGGGCTGCGCGGCTTTGCTTCATGATTTCGACTACGAACGCTGGCCCAATGCTGAGCACCATCCCGACAAGGAACATCCTGCACAAGGCTCCGAGGTGCTTCGAGAGCGTGGCTACCCGGAAGAGATGATCCATGCCATTCTCGCGCACGCTGACTACACTGGCGTGAAACGTGAATCCGCACTTGACCATACCCTTTTCGCTTGTGATGAGCTTGCCGGATTCCTCACCGCGTGTGCGCTCATCAAGCCCAGCAAAAGAATTGCAGAAGTGGAGGCTGCCTCAGTAAAAAAGAAGCTGAAAGACAAGGCTTTTGCGCGCGGCGTTAACCGCGAAGATGTTCGCCGCGGAGCAGAAGAACTGGGCATTTCGTTGGACGAGCATATCGCCACTTGCATCACAGCGATGTGCGGAGTTGCAAACGAATTGGGGCTGGCATAAGTCGCATTGTACTGTGAATGTGCGCACCGTCGCAGGCACATGCGATGTGCTAAACTGAAATTTCCATGGAGCAAGCGAGCGAAATTCTCGGCGCAGCCTTGAAAGGTACTCGCGATTCGAGAGCTGCATCGGCGTGGTTGCATGCTCGGTGGACGTCGCTGGTCGGCAAAGCCCTTGGTGCTCGCGTGCGGCCTATCGCCTGCGCGCGCGGCGTGCTGCGACTGGAAGCGGATTCGAGCGAATGGAAGAGTCAAGCCGAAGCCATGAAGCAGCAGATCAGTGATCGAATCAATCAGTCGTGGAAGGGTTTGCTCGTTCGAGAATTGCGGGTCGAGTTGAAGCCGCCGGAACGCCGATTGGCATTCGAGGTTGACAACAATCACTTGCCCTTCCTTCGAAAGAATGCAAAGAAGCCATGAAGATAACGCGCGAGGAAGTTCTTCGGGTTGCAGAACTGGCGCATCTCAGTCTGAGCGATTCAGAAGTGACGAAATTCCAAGGGCAACTCGATAGCATCCTCTCCTACATCGACAAACTGAAAGAGCTGGATCTTTCCGGTGTGCAACCAATGGCGCAGGCGCTGGAAGCAAACACAAGACCAGAGGCCGCACTTCGCGATGACGTGGTTTGCGTGTCCGACGTCTCAAGAGCCGTGCTGGACCAAGCCCCGGAAGCCAAAGCACCTTATTTCCGCGTTCCCAAGGTCATCGAACGTTGAGCGCCGTCCGCAAATGGACGGTTCCCTCGATACGTGCTGCTCTTGAAGCAAAGACCATTTCAGCCCGCGAAATAGCGACCGAGTTTTATTCGCGCATCGAGAAGCGCAATCCTGAACTGAATGCTTACCTGACGCTCTCGCCGGAGCGTGCGTATGCCCAGGCCGATCGCATCGATACCATGCGTGCGAAGGGAACACGCCTGCCTCCGCTCGCCGGAGTTCCTGTGGCGATTAAGGATGTGATCAGTACGCGAGGAATATGCACTACGTGCGCATCCCGCATTCTCGAAAATTACGTCCCTCCCTACGATGCAACAGCCGTTGAGCGACTGGAAGCAGCAGGCGCGGTAATCCTCGGCAAGACAAACTGCGACGAGTTTGCAATGGGGAGCTCGAATGAAAACTCTGCGTTTGGCCCGGTACACAATCCCGTGGACCTCGCGCGCGTACCCGGCGGATCGAGTGGAGGTTCAGCGGCCGCAGTCGCCGCGGGTTTGGCCGTGGGCGCTCTTGGGACGGACACCGGCGGGTCGATTCGGCAGCCTGGCGCACTCTGTGGCATCCCTGCGATGATGCCGACCTATGGTCGCGTGTCGCGCTATGGCTTAATTGCATTTGCTTCGTCGCTCGATCGTATCGGGCCGTTTGCCTCAACCGTGAGCGACGTTGCATCACTGCTGGGCGTCATCTCTGGAAATGATCCTAGGGACTCAACGTCCGCAAGTGCGCCCGTGCCGAATCTGCTTGAGGGAATTGGCAAAACCGTGAAAGGAATGCGCATTGGTTTGCCCGCCGAGTATTTTGGCGAGGGAATGGATACCGAGGTTCGCAGCAATGTAGAAAAAGGCATCCAGACCTTGGAGAGTCTCGGTTGCAGGCCGGTCAACCTGAGAATGCCCCACACGGATTACGCGATAGCTACGTATTACATCCTTGCAAACGCGGAGGCGAGTTCAAATCTAGCGCGGTTCGATGGGGTACGATATGGGATGCGCGTTCCCGAAAGCAGTCTGGCGGAAATGTACCGGGAAACTAGGGGTAAGGGATTCGGACCCGAAGTGAAACGCCGCATCATGCTTGGAACATACGTCCTATCTTCCGGATATTACGATGCTTATTACCTGCGCGCACAGAAGGTTCGCTCCCTGATCAGAAGCGATTTTAACGCGGCATTTGAAAAAGTCGATGTTCTCGTCACACCCACTTCTTCAGCTCCAGCGTTTCTCCTCGGCGAACGCATCGACGATCCACTTTCTATGTATCTGTCTGATATCTATACGGTTACTGGTAGCCTGGCAGGCGTTCCAGCTATCTCTATACCCTGCGGGATGACTTCAAAACGACTGCCGGTGGGTTTGCAGATCTTCGGGCCACCGTTTGCCGAGGAACGCATCTTACAGCTCGCCCACGCTCTGGAGAGGGCGCTTGGGGCAGAGCAGGCCTGAAGGCTGCTATTGAAATCTGTAGCGCCATCCGCGCAAATGGAAAATAATTTCCCCCTGCTTTACCCGCCCGAACCAGCGTAAAGCTGAGTTGCCATTCAATACGAACAATCGTAAGTAACAGATCATAAAGCCCTTGTCAGACTTGATGGCTCGGGGCCGAGACGCTCGAGGTTTATGTGGTATGAAACGTGCTCAGATAAGACTTAGTCTGTCACCTTGATGTAATGGTGACGGAGAAGGGAAAGATTACGTGTCTCACATTCCTTCCACTCAGAAACTCTTCACCGAAGATGAAGTCTCCCGCGTTACGGGAATCTGCATCAACCACCTCCGGAAACTCGCTCAACTCAAACACCTGGGCTCACTCGTCCGCGCGGCAGGAGCCGAGGCCGAAAAGTGGCTGTTCACGAATTCAGAATTAATGATTCTGAATGTTCTTTGTTCTCGCTGCGATCATGAGGACCAACAGCTGTCCGCCTGATGCTGAAACCGGCTGTCGGCTCTCCGGTGGGACAATGCGCAAGTTGATGTCGCTGCGCCTTGAATATAAACTGGGGTAGCGTCGCACATCTGCGAATCGGACTCATGGAGCGAGTGCTTTGACACGCCGTAGCTTTATCGTTCTGTTGGCATTGCCGGCGCTTCTTGGCTTTGCCGTTCCAATCTCTGCTTCGGCTAACTCGCGCGCCCAGTCCTTTTCCCAATCCCAGGAAGCACAACCGAACTCTAAGGATCCCAGCGTCCCGCATGGCAAGAAACTCGTCATGAAGGACGGTTCCTTTCAAATTGTAAGCAGTTATCAGCTCGATGGAGATCGCGTGAGATACTTCAGCGTCGAACGCGGTGAGTGGGAGGAGATCCCCGCTTCGTTGGTTGATTGGGCTGCCACCAAGCAGGCTGAAGCCTCACAGGCAAAGGCCGATGCTGCGCTCACGAACAGACTGAAGGCTGACGAGCAACGGGCAGCAACGCAAGCGGTCGACGTCGACGCGAGCGTGGAGCTCTTCCCTGGAGTCTTTCTCCCGCCCGGCCAAGGCTTTTTCATCGTCGACGGTTCTGCAGTTTTTCCTCTCCGGCAATCACCGGCATCCGCAAAATTGGACAAAGGCCACTTGGTCGAACAAATTGCCGTCCCAGTCCCCGTGATACCGTCCCGCACAAGAGTGGACCTGCCTGGAAGGCACGCGTTGTTCCGGGCGAAAAATCCTTCACCCGAGTTTTATCTGCGAACAAAAGAAACAGAGGAACCGGAAGTGGAGCTGATCGTGGCCCGCGTTCAAGGGAATAAGCGCCACGTCGAAAACATTGATACCTTATTTGGAGACCAAGAACACAAGGGCAAGACCATTTCTCTCCAGGAGTGGCGAGTAGCCGACGGACTCTATCGTTTCACCCTGGGACAACCTCTCACCCCAGGTGAGTATGCTCTTGCGCAGTTTTCGCCAAAGGAGGGGCTCAGCCTGCTGCTATGGGATTTTGGCGTAGACGCGCCCCAAGGAGAAAAGAAGAAACAAAAGTAGTTCTTGTGGCACTAACGTTAGGCGGGTTTTAGATCGGCGGGCGTATTGGCTAGCGCTTCCTGCAAAAGCGCGGTCAATTCAGAAAGCTGAAATGGCTTCTGGAGTACCCGCACGCCTCGTTTTTCCCATTGGGAGATGTCCTCATTCGACAGCAGCTCCCCCGTCATGAGCACAAATCGGGAGGTATGTGCGTGCTCGCTCTTGAGGATTCTCTCGATCAGAGCAGAACCGCTCTCATTCCCCAGATTGTAATCACAGAGCACCAAATCGTATCTGCCAGTCGTGATCCGCTTCCACGCGATTTCAGCTGCTTCCACCGTCTCCACGTCCGCTCCTTGTTCCGTCAGTCCGTGCTCCAATAATTCCCTGATCCCCGCCTCATCCTCGACAATCAGAACGGAGCGTTCCTTGAGTCTGTCTCGGCTCGCAGGTCGCGCCGTCTTCACGTCAGCGGCAACATTTACCGAAGGCAGGACGATGCGGAAACGGGCGCCTCCCGCCGGAGACGTTTGCGCCTCAATCGTTCCGCCATGCTCTTTCACAATCACCAGGCAAATCGTAAGCCCCAATCCGGACCCGCCGCTTGTGCGGTGGGTGGTGAAGAACGGATCGAATATTTTCGAGCGAATATCAGGTCGGATGCCCGGCCCATCATCATCGATCACGATCTCTTGCTGGTCGGGGAGGGGCTTCACGCGGATACCGATTCGCCCATGATCGCTCACCGATGCGATGGCTTGAACGGCGTTGGAAATCAGGTTCACAAAAACCTGAGTCATGTGCTGCGGATCCGCCTGAATAGGCGGCAGATCGGAGGGCGCATCCATTTCCACGATAATCCGTCGGCCCTCCAATTCCGTTTTTTGTAATCCGATTGCGCGATCCATTAAATCTGACACGCGGACTCGCTGGTTCTGGCGCGTCGAAGGACGGGAGAACATCAAGAGCCCTTGCACAAGCTCAGCTGCTTTTCGCGCCTGTTTGTGTATCAATTGGAGCTGACGCCGCGCGTCATCATCGGCGGCCTTCTCCAGAAGCAAATCGCTTACGCCCAATATGGCGGTGAGAGGATTGTTCAGTTCGTGGGCCACTCCGGAAACCATTTGGCCAATGGCGGCCAGTTTTTCCGATTGCATCAGCTGCTGTTCCATGCGTTTCGCTTCGGTGACGTCTCTCGCCGAGGCAACCACTCCGATGATCTGCCCCTCTGCATTCGTCAGAGGACTGGCATGGGCGCGCACGGTTCGCCAGCCGCCCTTCTTGTGTGCCGTGCGGTATTCGAGAGCCCCAACACTCACTTCACCGCTTGTAAGCTTGCGGAAAAATTCAAGGAGGGAGTCCCGGTCTTCCGGATGCGGGCGTTCGCGCAGCTCCGCTCCCAAATAATCATGCGCCGTGTATCCGAGAAACTCCTCCACCCGGGGGCTCACGAACGTGTAACGGCCATTTGGGTCCAGGACAACAATAATGTCTGGAAAGCATGCGACGAGGCGGCGCACAAATTCCTGTTCCTCGCGCAGTCGCCGTTCCATCTCATTGCGTTCCGTAATATCCACGAGCGAGCCCTGAAACCGGACAAACTCCCCGGCCGAATTGCGAATTGCCACGCTGGAATTGAGCACTCGAATAACGGAGCCATCTTTCCGCCGCAAACTCAATGCGACGTCTCGCACTGATCCAGACCTTCGCAACTCGTCGGCCAAGCTATTGCGTTCCGTAGCATTTACAAAACGCTGGTCCACAGGCTCTTTGAGCAGTTCCTCTTTACTTTCGTATCCGAGCATCCGAACCATCGCCGGATTCACGTCCAACAACTCTCCGCCCGGCGCGGAGAAATAGACGCCTTCATGTAAGGTCTCGAAAAGATCCGAAAAGCGCGATTCGGCTTCCCGCTGAGCGGAGACATCACGCGCCAGCCCGCTAATGCCCTCGACGGCGCCGTTCTTCACCACAGCGTACAGCGAGCAATCGTAGTAGTGCATCTGGGGCATGCCTTTCCAGCGCACAGGCACGACACCTGACCAAAACCGTTCCTCGACGAACCGCGGCAGAATTCGCGCGATTTCCTCGTGTGTGGGACTCACAATGAATTCCTCGATCGAATGGCCCACAATTGCCCCGAAGGAAAGGCCAAGAAGATCCGCAAATTGACGATTAATCACCTGAATGCGGCCCTCGATGGAAACGTTAAACGCCAGCCGGTCAAAACTGTCGATAAGCTCTCGAAACCCTCTCTGAGAGCGAGCGACGAGGCCGAACAGTTCCTCACGCGGGATGCTATTCGAGGATTTCGGCCAAGAACGGGTTTCGTTCGGCGCGGGAATTCCGGTCTTCGGCTTTTTGGTTCGCCCCATGTCAGCCGCTGAGTGTTCTTGAATCAACAATTCAGGCAGGACACCCGATGCGATTCAAGCCATTGTAGCGGTTATAAGCGGCCCTTACGCATTGCAAAGCCGGAAAGTTTCCAGATGCTCAATACTGGAGAATGGAAAGGATGCGATCCAAAAAAAGACGGCGCGCTTTCGCGCGCCGACATTGTTCGGAATGAGCGTTGGAATTATCCTTCGGCGACCGTATCGGTATCCTTGCGCAAGAAGTCCAGCGCCGCAGCTTCCTCTGGAGTAAGCTGAGGCTCCTCTGCCTCAGGTTCTTCCTTGGGAACTTCCGTCAGCAGCTGGATTCCCCGATAGCGGTCGAGGCCCGTACCTGCGGGAATCAAACGGCCCATGATGACGTTCTCCTTCAGGCCGCGCAGGTAGTCCACCTTCCCGGATATGGCCGCTTCGGTGAGAACGCGTGTCGTTTCCTGGAAGCTCGCCGCGGAGATGAACGAATCCGTCGAGAGCGAAGCCTATGTGATTCCCAGCAGCAGCGGCCTTCCCGTCGCGGGCCTTTTACCGTCGCGAATCACATGATCGTTTTCCTCGCGGAAGCGGAACTTGTCCACCTGCTCTTCTAACAAGAACGGCGTATCGCCCACGTCCTCAACTTTCACCCAGCGCATCATCTGCCGTACGATCGTCTCAATGTGCTTGTCGTTAATATTCACACCCTGCAATCGGTAGACTTCCTGAACCGAGTTCACCAGATATGCCTGCGTGAATTTTTCGCCCAAGACAGCCAGCAAGTCGTGCGGATTCAGCGGCCCGTCAATCAGCGGTTCGCCGGCACGGACATGCTCGCCCTCCTGCACGTTGATGTGTACGCCGCGCGGAATCGAGTACTCCTTGATGGTTTTGGTGTCCTCGCTCTCCACGTAAATGCGGCGCATGCCTTTGACGATTTCGCCATACTTCACCACGCCGTCGATTTCACTGATGACCGCAGGGTCCTTCGGCTTGCGGGTCTCAAACAATTCGACAACGCGGGGCAACCCGCCGGTGATGTCTTTCGTCTTCGTGGTTTCGCGCGGGATTTTCGCCAGCACATCGCCGGGATGTACTTCATCACCATCGGCAACCATCAAGTGGGCGCGGGATGGCATGAGGTACTTCTTGCGCACACGTCCGGCAGAGTCGCGAACAAGGATCGTGGGCTGATGCTTTTCATCGCCGGGCGGTAGAGTGACTACGAGTTGCGATAGACCCGTGACTTCGTCCACCTGTTCTTCAATGGTGATTCCGGACTGCAAATCCTTGAACTGCACCGTCCCGCCGGCTTCGGTAAGGATCGAGAAGGTGTAAGGATCCCATTCGACCATGGTCTGGCCGATGGTCACTGGCTGACCATCCTCCACCTTAAGTCGCGCGCCATAAACCACATGGTAGCGTTCCTTTTCGCGGCCCTTTTCGTCGACGACAGCGATCAGGCCGGAACGATTCATGGCAATGAATGTCTTGCCGCGCCCCTCCACAACCTTCAGATCAATGAATTTCACGAAGCCGTTATTCTTGGCATCGACTTTGGATTGTTCGGTGACGCGTGTCGCAGTGCCTCCGATGTGGAACGTTCGCATCGTGAGCTGTGTGCCGGGCTCGCCGATGGACTGCGCCGCGATCACGCCTACGGCTTCACCCATTTCGACAAAGCGCCCGGTTGCAAGATTACGGCCATAGCAGCGCGCGCAAACTCCGCGTCGCGATTCACAGGTCAGCACGGAGCGAATCTTCACTCGCTCAATGCCCGCCGCCTGAATCGCGTTCGCGAGTTCCTCGGTAACCTCCTGGTTGATCTCGACGATCACGTTTCCTTCGTAGTCCTTGATTTTTTCGAGCGACACTCGACCGATCACGCGGTCGCGTAATGGCTCGACTTCAACACCGGCTTCCAGAATCGGTTCGACGTAGATCCCGTCTGCCGTGCCGCAATCGAACTCATTGATGATCACGTCTTGCGCGACGTCGACCAACCGGCGTGTCAAATAGCCGGAGTCCGCAGTCTTCAGTGCGGTGTCCGCCAATCCTTTGCGCGCACCGTGCGTGGAAATGAAGTACTGCAGTACGTCCAGGCCTTCGCGGAAATTGGAAGTGATAGGCGTCTCGATAACCTCACCCGAAGGCTTGGCCATCAAACCGCGCATGCCCGAGAGCTGGCGGATCTGCTGCTTCGATCCGCGTGCCCCGGAATCAGCCATGACGTAGATCGGATTCATGGTGCCCTCTTTGTCCTGATTTTCGAGGGCCTTGAACATCTCATCTGCCACCTTTTCCGTAACGTCGCTCCAGATGGCAATCACTTTGTTATAGCGTTCTCCGTTGGTGATGGCGCCGTCCAGATATTGCTGCTGCACCTTCACCACTTCGCGTTCGGCGGTATCCACGAGCTTCGCCTTATCACCCGGAATCAGCATGTCGCTGATGCCGATCGAAATGCCAGCCTTGGTGGCATAAAGAAATCCGAGCTCCTTCAGGCGATCCAGCATTTTCACCGTGCGCTCGAGGCCAAATCGCAGATAACAATACTGGACGAGCTGCTGCGTTCCTTTCTTCTTCAGCAAACCGTTAACGAAAGGCATGTCTGACGGCAGATGATCGTTGAAGATCACGCGTCCGACAGTGGTTTGCAGGAATTGGTTTTTCAGCGTTACCGACTCCGTGTGTGTGACGTCCTGATCATCGTAGGCGGTGGTCATATCCACGACTTCGCCGGTGTATCGGAGGCGAATCGGCGTCAGCAATTCCACTTCGCCCGTTTCGAGCGCCATCAAAACTTCCTCGATGGTGCCAAAGGCCCGGCCCTCACCTTTCGCGCCCGGCTTGGACTTGGTCAGGTAATAAATTCCGAGGACCATGTCCTGCGTCGGTACGGCCAATGGCCCGCCATTCGCGGGCGAGAGGATATTGCGCGAGCTGAGCATCAAGACCGAAGCCTCAACCTGCGCCTCCGGCGAAAGCGGAATGTGCACGGCCATCTGATCGCCGTCGAAGTCGGCATTGAACGCCGTGCAAACCAGCGGATGAATGCGGATCGCCTTGCCTTCCACCAGCACCGGCTCAAATGCCTGAATGCCCAATCGGTGCAGTGTCGGCGCGCGGTTCAGCAGCACAGGATGCTCGCGAATCACCTCTTCGAGAATGTCCCACACGATCGATTCCTGCTGCTCGACCAACTCTTTCGCCTGCTTGATTGTGGTGCAGTGCCCTGCCGCTTCCAACCGGTGATAAATAAACGGCTTGAACAGCTCAAGCGCCATCTTCTTTGGCAGGCCACACTGATGCAGTTTAAGCTCCGGGCCGACTACGATGACCGAACGCCCGGAATAGTCGACGCGCTTGCCGAGCAGGTTCTGCCTGAAGCGGCCCTGTTTGCCTTTGAGAGTATCGGAAAGAGATTTAAGCGGGCGGTTATTCGTCCCACGCAGGACGCGACCGCGGCGCCCGTTATCGAACAGCGCGTCTACGGCTTCCTGCAGCATGCGCTTTTCGTTGCGCACAATCACGTCGGGAGCATGCAACTCCATCAGCTTTTTCAGCCGGTTGTTGCGATTAATGACGCGCCGATAAAGATCGTTCAGGTCCGATGTTGCGAAACGTCCGCCATCGAGAGGCACCAGGGGGCGAAGCTCTGGCGGAAGCACGGGAATCACATCCAGAATCATCCACTCCGGACGGTTACCGCTCTTTCGGAAGGACTCGACCACCTTCAGCCGCTTCGCAAACTTGATGCGCTTCTGAAGGCTCGGATCCACTTTCATTTTTTCGCGCAGCTCTCCCGAGAGCTTCTCAATGTCCACGCGACGCAGCAGTTCTTTGATTGCTTCCGCGCCCATTCCCGCGCGGTACTTTCCTGCAAACTCTTTCTGCAATTCCCGGTACTTATCGTCGAGCAGCAGGTCCTTTTCCTTGATCCCCGGCGCTTCTCCTGCATCGGTGACGACAAACGCCTCGAAGTAAAGCACACGCTCCAGATCGCGCATGGAAATATCGAGCAGGTATCCGATGCGGCTCGGCAGACCTTTGAAAAACCACACGTGTGAACACGGCGAGGCCAATTCAATATGACCCAGGCGCTCTCTGCGAACCTTGCTCAGCGTTACTTCCACTCCGCACTTGTCGCAGATCACTCCGCGGTGCTTCATGCGCTTGTATTTGCCACACAAACATTCCCAGTCTGTCACCGGGCCGAAAATCTTCGCGCAGAACAATCCATCGCGCTCCGGCTTGAATGTGCGGTAATTGATGGTCTCCGGCTTGGTTACTTCGCCATGAGACCACGAACGAATTTTTTCCGGACTCGCCAGGCTGATGCGAATGGAATCGAAATCGGCAATCTGACTGGCACGATCATACGGACTAGATCGATACAAGGGCTAACCTCCCGTCCCGGCAAACGCCAGGACAATAGATCCTTTGTGCGGCCCTCCAACAGACGGGCGATTAATCGGCTGCGGCCTGCTCCAACTGCGGCTTCTGTCGCTTCATGAGCTCCACATCCAAACAGAGCGACTGCAACTCTCGAACGAGCACGTTGAAAGATTCCGGCACGCCGGGCTCAATTCCCGGCTCGCCTTTAACAATGGCCTCGTAAATTTTCGCGCGGCCATATACGTCATCGGATTTCGCGGTGAGCAGTTCCTGCAAAATGTGCGCTGCGCCGTAAGCTTCGAGCGCCCACACTTCCATTTCTCCGAAGCGCTGGCCTCCGAACTGAGCTTTTCCTCCGAGCGGTTGCTGCGTGATCAAGGAATACGGTCCAATGGAACGCGCGTGAATCTTGTCATCCACAAGGTGCGATAGCTTGAGCATGTAGATGTAACCGACGGTTACCGGCTGCGAAAAAAGGTCGCCTGTCATGCCGTCATAAAGCGCGATCTTGCCGGTCTCCGGAAGGCTCGACGCTTGCAGAAGCTGGCGAATGTCCTTCTCGCGGGCGCCGTCAAACACGGGAGTCGCAACAGGAATGCCCTCGCGGAAATGTTCGCCGAGGTCGATGATCTCCTCGTCATCCATCTCCTTGATGGAATCCCAAACGGATGTCTGGCCAAATGCTTCCTTGAACCACTTGCGCACGACTTCGGCACGCGATTCTTCATCCAGCAGTTTTGAGACCTGATTTCCGAGTTCCTTCGAGGCCCAGCCCAGATGCGTTTCCAGAATCTGGCCGACGTTCATGCGCGAAGGAACGCCGAGCGGATTCAGAACGATTTCGACGGGCGTCCCATCCGGCAGGTACGGCATGTCTTCCGCGGGAACGATCCTCGCGATCACGCCCTTGTTTCCATGGCGTCCCGCCATTTTGTCGCCAACCGACAGCTTGCGTTTCATGGCGATGTATACCTTCACCAGCTTGATGACACCCGGCGGCAGTTCATCGCCCTTCTTCAGCTTTTCCTTGCGTTCTTCGGTGATTTTTCGCAGAACGTCAATCTGCCGCGAAGTCATCTCCTCGATTTCGTCGATCTTCTCGATGAGCAAAGGATCTTTGTCCGACAAGCGAAGACGCTTCAGGTTGCGCGTCGAAATCTTTTCCAGGATTTCGCGTGTGAGCTCCGTGCCTTTGTTCAACAAGCGCTTATTGGTACGCTCATCGTGCAGGTCGGCCATCAGCTTCTGACCGCCCAACAGACCGGCGAGCCGCTTCAAGCGTTCGTCAGTCAGAATCCGAATTTCGTCCGCGAGGTTCTTCTCGAGTTTGAAGATCTGCGCAGCTTCGATTGCCTTGTGACGCTCATCTTTTTCGGCACCCTTGCGGCAGAAAATCTTCACGTCGACGATTGTCCCTTCAATGCCCGGCGGGCAATAGAGCGAAGCGTCGCGAACATCCCCGGCTTTCTCGCCGAAAATCGCGCGCAACAGCTTCTCTTCCGGGGTCAAGGTTGTTTCACCCTTCGGTGTCACCTTGCCGACCAGAATGTCGCCCGGCTTCACTGTCGCGCCGATGCGAATCACGCCGCTCTCGTCCAGATTCCGCAAGAAGCCTTCGTTGATGTTAGGGATATCGCGCGTGATTTCTTCAGGTCCGAGCTTCGTATCGCGCGCCTCGATTTCGTACTCTTCGATGTGAATCGAAGTGTAGTAATCCTCCTGCACCAGCTTTTCGCTGACCAGAATAGCGTCTTCAAAGTTGTAGCCACGCCAGGGAAGGAACGCGACCAGCACATTGCGCCCCAAGGCCAGCTCTCCGCGATCCGTACATGGCCCGTCGGCCAGCACTTGCCCCTGACGAACGCGGTCTCCCGCGCGCACCAGCGGCTTCTGGTTGATGCAAGTGTTCTGATTCGAACGCTTGAATTTCGTCAGCAGGTAAATATCCGATCCAACTTCGCGGCTTAACACACCGGATTGATCTGACTCCACGCGCACGATGATGCGCTCCGAATCGACTTGATCGATCACTCCATCGCGCTTGCAGCTCACAACGGCGCCAGAATCGTGCGCCGTCACGCGCTCCATTCCTGTTCCCACTAGCGGCGCTTCACCCTTGATCAGCGGAACAGCCTGCCGCTGCATGTTGGAACCCATCAAGGCGCGGTTCGCGTCGTCGTTTTCGAGGAACGGAATGAGACTCGCCGCCACGGAAACGAGCTGCTTCGGCGAAACGTCGATGTAATCCACTTCGTCTCGCGACTTCAGTACGAAGTTTCCCGCCTGCCTGCAGTTGACCAACTCTGTTGTAATCCGCCCACGCTCGTCCAGCGACGCGTTCGCCTGCGCCACAACGTAGCGATCCTCTTCCCACGCCGAAAGATAGAAGCAGTAGGCTTCCGAAGTGACCTTACTCCGCCCCAAATCTTCGTTCGCCGAATCTACTTTTTCCTTCTCGACGATTTCGCCAGGCTTGAACTCGCTGCCGCCTGCATTGACAATCTGGACGTAATCGATAACGCGGCCATTTTTCACCTTGCGATAGGGCGACTCGATGAATCCGAATTCGTTGATCCGCGCGTAGCACGACAGCGAGCTGATCAATCCGATGTTCGGGCCTTCCGGCGTTTCGATCGGGCAAATGCGGCCGTAATGCGTCGGGTGCACGTCGCGCACTTCGAATCCGGCGCGCTCGCGCGAAAGTCCGCCCGGGCCGAGAGCCGAAAGCCGCCGCTTGTGCGTGATTTCGCTCAAGGGATTCGTCTGATCCAT
>JASHRN010000041.1 GCA_030037335.1 Candidatus Acidiferrales bacterium
ATTGCCTCGGGAATCGGGAAGATTGAGGGCGTCGAGCGAATTGATGTTGCGGGAGGCGGATATCTGAATGCGTTTCTCGAACGCGGAACTTTTTTTGCAGCGGAAGTTGCAGGTGCAAGTGGACGAATCGCGCCTGCAGCCAGCGATGGGCCAAAGGCTATCGTCGAACACACTGCGATTAATCCCAACAAAGCCGCGCACATCGGGCATCTGCGAAACGCGGTGATTGGCGACACCTTCGTGCGGCTGCTCCGCGCATCGGGCCACCGCGTGGAAGTGCAAAACTATATCGATAACACGGGCGTGCAGGTCGCGGATGTGATCCTGGGCTTCATTCATCGCGACAAACTCACGCTCGACCAAGTGCGGGAACTCGCGGCGAAGAAAGAGCCTCGGTTCGACTATTACTGCTGGGATTTGTACGCGTGGGTCACGCAATTTCTCGCGGAAGACAAAGAACGCCTGAAGCTGCGCGCACAGGTGCTAAAGGAAATCGAAGAGGGCCACGGCGCGACCGCAGAAATGGCGGAGTTCGTTTCGACAACAATTCTGCAAACGCATTTACGCACGATGGACCGCCTCGGCATCGACTACGATTTGCTTTCGCGCGAGAGCGAAGTGCTGGGAATGAAATTCTGGGACGCGGCGTTTGCAATGCTGCGCGAGCGCGGCGCGATTCGCATGGCGACGAGCGGCAAACAGGCGGGATGCTGGATCATGCCGCTCAGCGATGCGGAAAATAGTGAAGCGGCGACTCCGGAAGAAGGCCTCGCGGACGCGAAAATCATTGTGCGCTCGAATGGCACGGTGACCTACGTCGGCAAAGACATCGCCTATCACCTCTGGAAATTCGGTTTGCTGCACCGCGACTTTCGATATGCGCCGTTTCATCGGCATCCAGATGGGCATGAGGCATGGACGACGACGATGCATGGCCAAAGTGGCGGCAGCGATGGCGTGCCGCATTTCGGAAATGCGCAGGAAGTTTTTAATGTGATTGACTCGCGGCAGAAATACCCGCAGCAAGTGGTCCGCGAAGGTTTGCGCGCACTCGGATTCGAAGAACAGGCGAGGCATCTGGTCCATATTTCTTACGACGTAGTCGGACTGACACCGCAATGCGCGACGGAACTGGGCTATACGGTTACGAGCGAAGATGCGAAACGGCCTTACATCGAAATGAGCGGACGCAAAGGTCAGGGCGTGAAAGCCGACGATTTGCTGGATCAAATGGAAAAACATGCTCTGGCTGAAATGGATGCAAGGCACAGAGATTTTTCAGAGTCAGAACGAGCGACCATTGCGCATGCGATTGCTATGGGCGCGCTGCGGTATTTTTTGCTGAGATACACGCGCTCGACGATTATTGCATTCGATTTCAAAGACGCGCTGAGCTTTGAGGGTGAGACCGGACCATATGCGCAGTATGCGGTGGTACGCGCGCGAAATATTTTTCGAAAGATGAAGGAGCAGGAAGCCTCGTTTTCGTTGGAAGGCATTGCGAATGGCTTTGAGGAAAATGCGGCGGAGTTTCTAAAGCCGCCCGAAGGCAATGACCTGTGGGAACTATTGCTGCTTGCAGGTTCGCTGGACACGCGAGTCGAAGCCGCGATCAACGCGCAAGAGCCGGCCTTCGTGGCGAAGTATGCGTTCGAACTGGCTCAAGCATTCAACGTTTTTTATCACCGGCATCACATTCTCTCCGAAGAGAATGTACAGCGCCGAAATTTTCTATTGTTGCTCACTGCGGTGGTAGAACGACAACTGGTGGAAGCACTCGAGCTGCTGGGAATCGAAGCACCGGAGAAAATGTAGCCCACTCGACAGAGTGGAATCAGCACTCACCAAAAAATCGCGCACGCACTTGTTCATCCGCAGGCAAGTCAGGGCCGCTGAAGATGTGATCGGGAACGCGAGTGAGATCCCCGGCGATCTTCGGCATGGCTCTCGCTCGTAACGCCGCCAGCTCTGGTGAGGGATCCTGAAAGAGGGTGCGAAACCATCCCTCCACCGCGTGGCATGAACGAAAATCCCGCTGATGCTGATCCGCGTAACGGTTCCCTGCAACCTGCCAATCGGAATTGTTCGTAAGTTCGTCGCGAAGCACTCGCGCCGCGCGCAGGGAAAACGAAAGTCCCTGACCGAAGACCGGATCACTGGTTGCCGCGGCATCGCCAACCAGCACAATGCCATCGCGATAAGGGCGCATTCGTCAGCAGCACGCCGGCCATGAAGCAGCCGTTCTCTTGCTGGCAAACCGGAAAGCCGGCCCCTTTTCGTGCCGCGGAGCCGCGGCCATCGGCGGCAACTACGAGGCGCGCGGAAATCCGCTCGTGGCTGTGCCCGTTCATTCGCACGGCGGGTTCGCCTCCACATTCGATGTGCTCAACGGTGACGCCGCGGCGCACTTCCGCACCTGCGTTTCCCGCAGCCGTAAGCAGTGTTTCCTGCATCACCTGATGCGGAAATGAAAGCAGAGGCAACTGCTGCGGCGTCGTTGTTCTCAAGTCTCACAATCCCATTCCCGCCTCGACGTAAGGCACGTGATGGCCGCACTTTTCCATGAGCAGCTGATGAACTCCGAGCTCGTTCGCTTCCGCGACCCCCAGGAGACAAACGCCTCTCCGCGTACACGATCTTTGAATCGCGTTTCTCTCTCCAGCACCAGCACCCTGGCGCCTCGTTCAGAGCCATCGCTTTGGCCAGCGAGGATGCAGCAATCCCGCCTCCTACCGTGATGATGTCGTTGCTTCGCGGTGCCATTCCGAACTCCCCCTGACCGCTCGACTGGATTTGAAACGTGGAATCGAAGGCCGAATTGCCGGCGCATCTTAATGAAGCTGTCGGTCAGAGTCAATCTGACCACCATAGAATCGCAGCGGGGTTGGCGGCGCACTCGGAAGCAACGCGCCTAGCCACGGCAACGTTTTCACTTCGCGCAGCTATCGACGTTATATCTCCCGTGAGATTGATACACTCGCCGCACAAACATATGATCAACAAGGGTGACTGGCGTGTTTTCGAGAAATTTGGTAGGGGCGGTGGGGATCGAACCCACGACCTTCGGCTTAAAAGGCCGCTGCTCTACCACTGAGCTACGCCCCTAGGGATCCTTGGGGAAAAATCAAAGATATTAACTTCCGCTGTAGCCGGAGGCAATCCAAATTAACCGCTACAGCTCGTGCCAACAGCGGTTCACTTGCACCCAAAGACGCACAGCGATGCCTGATAGAATGCGTTCGAAAGCTCAGTTTTCGTCAGGCCACATCTTCACGCAGCCACGAATCGCTCAGAATGGATGCCGGATTTGCCGCCTGCGGAGGCCTTCGACTCTGCACAATCCGCTTTATCCAAAAACTGGCCCAGAGCCTGACTCACAAACTGCTGCGCTCCAGCATGCACGCGCGGCTTCGCCTCAGGAGGCCAGAGTCCCATCCGGCGCCGGCGCTCGCCGCGCCCGTTTCCGCTTCCATTCATAATCCTTGCGAAGCTTGCCCATGTGCTTTTTCAGCTGCACCAAAACTTCGGCAAAAGCCACACGTACGCTAGTAGCAGCGTCGCTGGCTTCTCCTGTGGCGTGCAGCGTGCCCGTAGGCAGCGAGAGATTCAGCGACAGCGCCATGCTGTTTTTATGCGGTATGCGTTCGAACGCGCCGTGCAATTGCACCAGATCCGGCGCGAACCGCTTCAAAAATTTCTCCAGCCTTTTCGTATTTACGTTCACCTCTTTCTCGGTTTCCTCACGCAATTCAACTTGCTTGTAACTGAATGAGGTCTTCACAGTAGCCTCCCTGTTGTTGGAAAGAAACGGAAGGGGAAAACATCGCGAGAACATAGCCGCACTCAGAGCATAGCAGCCCGCGCATGTCCCCGCAAGAACTCTCCCTTAAACAGCGTTTAGAGCATAATTGCGGAATGCTACTCACGGATATTGACCACATTCAATTGGCCGCTCCCGCAGGATGCGAAGCTGCGGCACGGGAATTTTTTGGAAGGATTCTCAGGCTCGAGGAAATTGGAAAGCCGGAAGCACTGCGATCGCGCGGAGGTTGTTGGTTCAGAATCGGCTCGCGGCAACTTCACATCGGCGTGGACGCCGCATTTCGTCCTGCGACGAAAGCGCATATCGCATTTGCTGTCGATGATATTGATGCAGCGCATGATGCGCTCACGAAAAGCGGCACAACCTGCGTTTGGGACGAGGCAATCGATGGCATCCGGCGCTTTTACGCAAACGACCCCTGGGGCAATCGCCTCGAGTTCACCGAACCATCCTCTTCCGATCCCACGCAGCTCAGACGTTAGATCGGTTTTGCGCAACGCCCCTCAGGACGAAATCTCTGGGCCGCGGTTCTTGCGCGAGGTCTTCGCCTTCCCTTCCTCGGGCGTCACCACCTGCTGCGCTGCCGGTCGAAGCGCACGGGCCGTGTATGAGCTCGCTTCGGCAGCGGCGATTGCCGGAGCCGCCGGAACCTCGCGACCATGCCCATCTTCATCAGCAGCAGCAACTGCGGCCAATCCCGGATGCGGCGGCTCAACCGTTACCAACGCGCCTTCTGCTTCTTTCCAGAAAACGAGGCTCGGGGAAGAGCCATCCCAATCAACTGATAGCACGTCGCCCAGTCGAATTTGATCGGTGGCCAGCAGGCTCGCCAGCGGGTACACAAGATGACGCTCGATCGCGCGCTTCAGATGCCGCGCGCCGTATTTCATGTCTGTTCCCTCTTTCAACAGAAATTCCCGCGCCGGCTGCGTAACGCGGAACAGGAACTTCCCCTTGGCCGTTTCGAGAACGCGCTGCTGCACCATACCAAGCTCGATATCGAGAATCTGTTCGAGCTGCGGTTCGCGCAACGGATGAAACACGACCACTTTGTCGAGCCGGTTCATGAATTCCGGCGAGAACTTGCGCTTTGCCGCTTCCGCGGCGGTGCGCTCGATTTTTTGCTCGAGGCGCGCAGGAGTGTCCACGGTCGCCGCGATGGGTGCGAACCCCAATTTTCCGGTCATCAGTTCGGTGATCTCTGAGCCGCCCAGATTCGACGTCAGGAAAATCATGGTTTGCGACAAATCTACGCGCCGATTGTCGCCGAGCGTGAGCGTGGCCTTGTCGAGCATGCCGAGCAGCAGTTGCCAGAGCGCATCCGACGCTTTTTCGATTTCGTCAAAAAGAAGAAATGATAGCTTGACCTTCTCGGTATGAAATTGCGCGAGCGCCTCCTGGGTAATCAGCGGATGCGTTTCGCGGTGCCCCAAATAACCTGGAGGCGAGCCGATCAGCTTGGCAATTTCGTGCGAATGCTGAAATTCAGCGCAGTCCACTTTGATCACGGCGCGCGGATCGCCGAAAATCACTTCCGCGGTCGCTTCCACCACGCGCGTCTTGCCCGCGCCGGTCGGCCCGAGGAACAAAAGATTCCCCACTGGCCGCCCGGGCGAATTCAGCCCCGCGCGAAAAACCTGATACAGGTCGACGACGGCCTGCACCGCCTCTTCCTGACCCACGATTTTCCGGCGCAGCGCCGACTCAAAATCACGGGACTCGCGGCTGCGTTGCGTCGGATCCAAATGCTGTGCCTGCGTTGCCTGCGTCATGGACTTGCTTCCCCCCTTACCGGTACGTCCGGCTGCCTTCCAAAACGCGTGGTTTCACGCGCTCGAACTGCTCCAGTTTGATATCCACCGTGGAACGTAGGAGCCTGAGCTGGGTGACGATCTCCTGCCCGGAACCGGTTCGGTCCGGCAGGAGCAAAAGCGGCGGTGAGAGATCCGCCAAATCCAGATTGATCAGCCGCAGAGAATTCAGCAGTTGCTGAACGTAAGGCGAACGCGGATCAAAAAGCTCGACTCGGCTGTTTACTTCTTCTCTGAGGCGGGACCAATCCAAATCCAGCAGCGGGTGATTGCGGTTCACTTCGCGGACCACTTCATCGGTGATTCGGGGCCGTTCACCAAGTTTGGCCAGGTACAACTGCTCAACGCGCCCGCGCCGGCGAACGTTATGCACCAAATAGAACGAATTGCCCTTGCGCCGAACGAATGCCACGACTGCGCCCCCCTAAGAGCCCATCGCGTCTGCGTAGTGTAAGTGCTCGGCACTACGCTGTCAATCGTACGATGCGGCTTCTCGAGAGAGGTTGCTTCGTATTAGTAATTAGTACTCGGAAGTCCCCTTGAGGAACAAAACGCTCAGCGGGCTGAAGTTTGGCGAGTTTGCGAGGCCCTCTCTTCATTGCCGCACCGTGGCCTCCTATTTATTAGATGTAAAATGACGACGAAATGTTCCGCAGCGGTACACAGAACACGCAAAAAGCCTTGCGCCGCGCTATGCAAGAACGATACCCAGCGAGTAATTTTGGAGAACTAGCCCTATCTGCGATAATCGGGCGAATTCATGCGAGGACTTCATGCCACGAAAGAATAAAGGAGGCTGGAATTATATCTACCGGACGGTGAAACGTATTCCGCGCGGCCGCGTGGTCACTTACGGTCAGCTTGCAAGATTCCTTGGAGTTCCCGGCGGCGCGCGAACCGTCGGTTTCGCTATGGCAGGCTGCCCGTCCGGACACGGCATTCCCTGGCATCGTGTCGTGGGCGCTGGAGGACGGCTCCTGCCCCGCGAGCCTTACGCCAGCAAACAGCGCATGCTGCTCGAAACCGAAGGAACCACATTTGCCGGAATGAAAGTCGATCTCGCGGCCCACGAATGGCAGCCGAAAAAATCCAAAGCTTCGCGTCTGAATCTGGAGAGGAATGCAAAACGTAAGCCGCGCTGAGCGCAGCGCCATTTCACACAGCAGCGCGAATTATGATAAAAATCTAAAGTACACGAAAATCAATGAGCGAGCCGGTCGTCAAGGTCGAAGGCCTCTATAAAAATTACGGCACTGTCGAAGCGCTACGCGGCGTCAGCTTCGAGGTGCAGGAGGGCGAGCTTTTCGGCCTTCTCGGTCCAAACGGCGCAGGCAAAACCACCACCGTGGAAATTCTGGAAGGCATGCGCACACCCGATCGCGGCGTCGCTCGTGTCTGCGGACTCGACCCGCAGCGCCAGCCCATCGAGATGAAAAACATCGCCGGCGCTTCCCTGCAATCGACTTCCCTGCCCGACAAAATGCGCGTCGGCGAAACTCTCGAAATGTTCGCGCACTTTTACCGCAATCCGCGCGATACCGAAGAGCTGCTCAAGCGGTTTCAACTCTACGAAAAGCGCAATGCTTTCTATCACCATCTCTCCGGCGGGCAAAAACAGCGCCTCGCCCTCGCGCTGGCCCTCGTCAATAATCCGCGCATCATTTTTCTCGATGAGCCGACCGCTGGCCTCGACCCCCAGGTGCGCCGCGAAATTTACGACACCCTGGAAGGACTGAAGAAAGAGAAGAAAACGATACTGCTCACGACGCACTATATCGAAGAGGCCGAGCGCCTCTGCGATCGCGTCGCCATCGTGGATAATGGCCGCGTAATGGCGCTGGGCACTCCGCGTGAATTAAAACAGCGCTCCGCCGGAATAACGCGCATTGAAGTGCGCCTCAGCCAGCCGCCTGTTGACGGCGCGCTGGGCCGACTCGAGGGCGTCGCGCAATGGACCAAAGAAGACGACGTTTATTCGCTGCACTCCACCGCGCCCACCAAAACAATCGTCGCGCTCGTGAAATATCTCGAAGCGGAAGGCGCGGAGCTGCAGGGGCTCGAGATGCAGTCGCCGTCGCTCGAGGACGTCTTCATCGAGCTGACCGGCCGTCGTCTGCGCGAATAGAATTTCTTACTGGATTGAATTTTACGTGCAGCAGCTACGCGAAGAAATACAAAAACAGATAGCCCAGCGAAATTCCAATTACCGATCCCGCCAGCACGTCGCTCAGAAAATGCATCCCCAGCATAATTCGTGAAGCCGCGATGCTTACGGCAATCAGCAAAAGCCCAAGCTGGAAGTCCGGATAGAACGAGCCCAGCGTCATGGTGATCGCAAAAGCAGTAATCGTATGCCCAGACGGGAACGAAAATTGATCTGGTGGAAGAATCGAAGCCCAGCAGTGCGGTTCCAGCTCGCAGGGCCTTTTCCGGCGGCTCACTCGCTTCAGAAGCACGAAAATCCCTATGCCGGCAAGCGCCGCCAGTCCCGCCGAGCCGATCGCTGCAAAACGGGAATGCCCTCCCCAAACCAGCACGGCGATGCCCGTCGCATACCACAACCAACCATCGCCCATTCTCGTCGCCAGGACCATGAATGCGCGAAACCATCGCGGCGCAGGCCAGCGATTGACGCGTCGCATCAGGCGGTGATCGCTCGACTGAATCTGGTTCCAGACCACGCGTGCTACCGTCATACGAACTCCTCTGCCGTCGCCCGGGGCTGGCGCAGCCACTGCGAACGATGGCCAGTGCTCTGCGGCTCACTGAGAATTTTCTTGGCCCACAATTCGCCAAACTTTCGCTCACTGCGATAATTCAGGAAAGCCGCAACCGGCACAGCCAGCGCGAGCGGCGCGAGAATCGCTTTCCAGTAATTCTCTCTCATCGCCCGTACGCCGATGATCAAAACATCCCGCGTCAGTTTCGCGTAGCTTCCCGAATTCCCCGCCGCTCGTCCCTTCCCTGCGCGCAAACCCGCAAAAAATTCGTCCTTATTGCGTGCGCCCCAAACTTCTGTGTAGGCGGTCGCTGCGGATGCGCATGTATGGGCGTCGCTGCCGCCAATTTCGATTTTTCCCCAGCGCTGTGCGAGTTTTTCGGAGTCCTCATTTTGCTTCGCCAGCATCGCCCCGTTCCGCGATTCGATCGCGGGAAAGTATTCTCGAAACCACGCGAAGTCGTCTGCGTCTCGTTTGCCGGTGAGGCAAGAAAATACGTGATTCACGCTGAAAAACAGCCTGTTCTCGCTCAAATAAGCGATCAGCGCAACCAGATCATTCCGCCGCCGCTGCAACTGGATGTGCTGCCGCTCCGTAATGTCGTAGACGCCAATGTGCACTTCCGAGCCGCTGGGCATCCGGCAAGTCAGTTCTTCGCTAACGAAAAAGTCCGTCCGCCCGCGCAGTTTTTCCGCGCCGTCGATGGAATCGTGATCCGTCAGCGTCGCCAAATCCATGCCCCGCTGCCGCAGCAGCGAATAAACTTCTTCGGGCTCGCTGTAGCTCTCCCGGCACACCTTGCTCAAGACAGGATTGGTGCACGCGCCCGAAAACTTCGTGTGGATATGCATGTCGCATCTCATGTGGAAAAGCTTAGGAAATCTTTGTTAAAACGAGGTAACGGCGCGGCTAAACTTCTGAAACAACAATATTTGACCGTTTCGGCACAGTAACCGAAAATTTACCGAACTGTAGTCTGCCTCGGCATGCGCTTTGCCAAGATGGCACGGAATGAAACGCATCGAGTTCGTCTTTTTCGACGCCGGCGGCGGCCATCGCAGCGCCGCCACTGCCCTCAGTCTGGCCATTCAAAATAAGGGCCTTCCCTGGCAAATTCACATGATGAATTTGCAGGAGATCCTCGATTCCCTCGATATTCTGCGCAAATCCACGGGCATCAGGATTCAGGACTTCTATAACTGGATGCTGAAATCCGGTTGGACTCTTGGCAGCACCCAGCTCATGCGCGTCTTGCAATCCGTGATCCGCCTTTACCACCGGCCGACGGTGCGGCGCCTCGAAGCCTATTGGCGAGACGCTTCTCCGGACATGGTCGTTTCTTTTATCCCGCACTTTAATCGCGCCCTGTATGAAAGTTACCGCAACGTTTTTCCCGATCGCCCGTTCATCACCATCCTCACCGACATCGCGGACTATCCTCCGCACTTCTGGATCGAGCGCCAAGAGCAATATCTAATCTGCGGCTCAGGACGCGCCCTGGCCCAGGCGAGAGCGCTCGGCCATTCCGCTGATCGCATCTTCCACGCTTCTGGGATGATTCTTCATCCGCGCTTCTACGTGCCGCAGACCACCGTGCCGGCTTCTGAACGCATGCGTCTTGGCCTGCTTCCCGATTTGCCCACCGGGATTCTGCTCTTCGGAGGGCAAGGCAATCGCGTCATGCTCGAAATTGCCGAGCGCCTTGACCACTCCCGCCTCAATCTCCAATTGATTTTTCTTTGCGGAAAAAATCAGCATCTCACAAACGCATTACGCCGAAGGAACTCGCGAATTCGCACCTATGTCGAGGGCTTCACGACGGAAATTCCCTATTACATGCACCTGTCCGATTTTTTCATCGGCAAACCGGGCCCCGGCAGCGTCTCCGAGGCGCTCGCGAAAGAACTGCCCGTCATCACGGTTTGCAACGCGTGGACCCTCCCGCAGGAGAGATACAACACCCGCTGGGTCGTCAAGCGCAACGTCGGCCTCTCATTGAAGAGCTTCCGCGAAATTGTCCCAGCCGTTGAACGCCTGCTGGTTCCAGCAACATTCGCCACTTATCGCCAGAACGCCGCTCTTCATCCCAATCGCGCCATCTTCGAGATTCCCGGATTTATCGAAGAGATTTTCCAGCGCGAATCCCGCACGCCGGAAAGCGTCTTGGCCGCGCCAGCTCGCGCGGAGATTTGACATCGCCCCCGCTCTGTGAAATCGTGCTTGGTTCGCCTGAATCGCCGTTCTAAGGATTGAGAATTGGTCAATCAGACTTGGACGCTTTCGCTGATGCGCATGAAGCTGGCGCTGCGCAGCCGCATGTTCGTGTTTTTCAGTGTGGCAATGCCGCTGGGGTTTCTGTTTCTCGCTGTGCTTTTCTTTGGACAGAACAACCCGATGTCTGTGGCCTACCTGCTTGGCGCAGTTCTGGCCATCACGGTCATGGGCAGCTTTTTTGGCATGAGCATGCAACTGGTGACGTTCCGCGAACAGGGCATCCTGCGGCGCTTCCGCCTCGCGCCCATAGGTCCGGGCGCAATGCTCGGATCAAGCATCATCTCGAATTATTTGCTCGTACTGCCCACAGTCGTGCTCGAATTCCTGATCTGCCGCTACGTCTTCCACATGGCCACGTGGGGAAATCTTGTCGCCGTTTTTTTCCTCATCACTCTCGGCGCAGCGGCTTTTTCTGCGCTCGGCCTCATCATTGCCAGCGTAACGAATGATATGCAGGAAACCACAGTCATCGACAACATCGTTTGGAGCGCGTTTCTCTTCCTCTCCGGCGCGACCTTTCCCATCATCATCATGCCCGGATGGGTGCAGAAGCTCACTCTTTTTTCTCCCGCTACCTATCTCGCCAGCGGCCTCGAAAATGCCATGCTGCACATGGCTACGCCCCACGAAGTTGTCGAGGACGTTATCGCTCTGCTCGTCAGCCTCATCCTCGCCTTCGAAATTTCCCGCCGCGTTTTCCGCTGGGAGCCGGAAGAAAAAATTAACCGCAAGGCGAAGTTGTGGGTCCTTGCCTCGGTGATTCCCTTCCTGCTTCTCGGCGGCTGGGAAGTCACACGCGGCGAACGTTTGAAAGAATTGCAGCGTGATTTTCAAATCATGGAGCAGTACGCGCCGCAGCCAAAACAATTCCAGACCCCCGCTGCTGAGCACCATCCTCCCGCGCCGTCTCCGCACAAGTGAATGTCGCGGGAATAGCTGTATCTGAGATGTATCCTGAATTCACGGCGCGCATCTATTTTTCCTGTACATTGACCCGGCACAATTCTCGTTCGTCGCACGAGCGCAGGAGGAGGAATTAAACTCATGAATATCGCGATTCTTGGTGCAGGCAACGTTGGCGGCGCATTGGGCAAAGGCTGGGCCGCGAAAGGTCATTCCATCTATTACGGCGTGCCCGATCCACGCAGCGAAAAAGTGCAGACCCTGCTGAAGTCCATCGGGAAAAATGCGCGCGCCGGCAGCGTCCATGATGCCGCTGCAAGCGCCGAAATCATCGTGCTCGCAACCCCTTGGCCGGCCACGCACGATGCCGTCCTCGCAGCCGGAAAGGTTGCTGGCAAAATTATCATTGACTGCACCAATCCCCTCGAGCCCGATCTCTCCGGCCTCGCCATTGGCCACAACACTTCTGCCGCCGAACAAATCGCGCTCTTGGCCGTTGGCGCGCACGTAGTGAAAGCGTTCAATACCACCGGCGCGAGCAACATGGCCAACACTCACTACGGAAACAATGAAGTCACCATGTGCGTCGCGGGCGATGACATCGCCGCGAAATCCACAGTGATGAAGCTGGCGCAGGACCTTGGATTCGAAGCCGTCGACGCTGGCCCACTCAAAAACGCACGCCTCCTTGAGCCCTTTGCCATGCTCTGGATTTATCTCGCCATCAAACAGGGTCTCGGGGCCAACATTGCTTTCAAACTCCTGCGCCGTTAGCAACAAGGCAAATCGCGACCGTCCAATATGGATGGTTCGGTCCGCTGCAACACGCCCAGCTCCTCGCGCAGCCACTCTCAGACGGCGTGCTATAATGCGCTTGTTGTTGAGCTGATTTGCCGCACCGCACTTCGCTGAACAACAACCCAAAAGCCTGCGGAGACAGCGATGACCCTCAAGAAAACCGACAAGATCTGGCACAACGGGAAATTGATTAACTGGGACGACGCTCAGATTCACGTGGTCGCGCACGTTGTCAGTTACGGCTCCGCGGTTTTCGAAGGTATTCGCTGCTACAAAACCCCCCACGGCCCGGCCATTTTCCGCTTGCGCGAGCACATGGAGCGCCTTCGCAACTCCGCGTACATTTACCGCATGGATTATCCCTTCTCCGTTGACGACACCTGCCAGGCTGCTCTCGACCTCGTTCGCGCCAATCACATGGATGCCTGCTACATTCGCCCCATCGTTCTGCGCGGCTACGGCGAGGCTGGCGTCAATCCTTTTTCTGTGCCCATCGAAGTCTATATGGCTTGCTGGGACTGGGGCCGTTATCTCGGCGAGGAAGCGATCAAGAGCGGCGTCGACGTCTGCGTCAGCTCATGGAATAAATCCGCGCCGAATACCCTCCCACAAATGTCCAAAGCCGCCGCGAATTACATGAACTCACAGCTTATTCGCATGGAAGCGATGGCCAATGGCTACGTCGAAGGCATTGCGCTCGACGTGAACGGCTACATCAGCGAAGGTTCTGGCGAGAACGTTTTTATTGTCCACCATGGAAAGGTCTTCACTCCGCCGCTCGCCAACTGCGTCCTTCCGGGAATCACGCGCGACACAATGATCGAACTCTGCGGTGAACTCGGCATTTCCGTTTCCGAGCAGATGATTCCCCGCGAAATGCTCTATATCGCTGACGAAGTTTTCTTTGCCGGAACCGCCGTGGAAGTGACGCCCGTGCGCTCGATCGATAAAATCAAAATCGGCAATGGCGCCCGCGGCCCCATCACCAAAAAATTGCAGGACGAATTCTATGCCCTCGTCGGCGGCTTGAAGGAAGACCGCCACGGCTGGCTTACTCCCGTCGGCGCACCCACCGGAGCGCCCGTCCCCGCCGCCGCCCGCTAGCGTCAAAAAACAGCGCCGTTTTTTCCGTCTTTGACGCGCGCACGCGAACGTCGAACGTACACCTCCTCCATACCTTTTTCGTGCCGCAAGCCTTCTGGATTCGCCGTGCTCCTGCTAGAATCCCGCGCTGCAGGAGGTGCGCATGTACCGCATCTGGCAAAAGCTCTGCGCCGAATTACTCGGAACTTTCCTCTTCGTCTTTTTCGCCGCCGGCGTAGTCTGTGCGGACCAGGGCCTTCGCTCCGCTGGTCAGCCCGGATTCGGCGCGGTAGGCATCGCGCTTGTGCGCGGCTTGGCGTTCGCAATTCTCGTTTGCGCGCTCTCCCATATTTCGGGAGGCCACTTCAATCCCGCAATTACTATCGGCGCATGGGTCACGCGCAAAATGGGCTCGCTGCAGGCGCTTTTCTACGCCATTGCGCAAATTCTCGGAGCCATGGCAGCCGCCTGGGTCCTCACGCATTTAATTCCAGACCAAACCTGGCGCGCGGCCGGTCTTGCGACTCCCGATCTCGCTGCCGAAGTCTCCCGCACTCAGGGAATCATTTTCGAGCTGATTCTCACCTTCTTCCTCGTCTTCATCTTTTTCGCTACCGTCGCCCAGGCTCAAAACGACACTCACCACCAAGCCCGCACGGATGCGCCGTCCCATCTCCATCGCTTTGGAGGCTTCGCCGCCGGCCTCGCCATTTTTGCCGGCGTGCTCGTCGGCGGACCCTACACCGGAGCTTCCATGAATCCCGCCATGACGCTCGGCACCGCCGTTCTCTCTCATCGCTGGACCAACCACGGAGTCTACTGGGCAGGCCCTCTGCTTGGCGGCGTCCTCGCCGGCTGGCTTTACCATGCGTTCTTCGCGCGCGCCGAATAAGCCGCGCCTCCGTACAGTTGCTTTTCAGGCAATCGCCTCGCTCACAGTAATTGCCCCACCGTAAGCCGCGTGTTAGCTTCGTTTTGATAGTTTCCCCAAAGGCAAAAGGTGACCTATGGCCGTCGCTGTTGACGATCTCTTGCGCAAAGCCGTCGAAAACAAGTCTTCCGACCTCCATCTGAAAGTCGGCAATCATCCCTATCTGCGAATTGACGGCGTGCTTCAGCCCATCGCCGATGTGCCTCGCATCACGCCGGAAGAAATGCTCTCCATGGCTTTCAGCATGATGACCAACCGGCAGAAGCAAAAATTCAAAGAAACCGCTGAGCTCGATATGGCTTACGGCGTCGCCGGCCTTGGCCGCTTCCGCGTCAACGTCTTCCAGCAGCGCGGAAATGTCGGCATGGTCTTGCGCGTCATTCCTACAAAGATTCGCACCATCGAAGAATTGAATCTGCCTACGGTGATCGAAAAAATCTGCGAAGAGCAGCGCGGGCTCGTCCTCCTCACTGGCACCACCGGATCGGGCAAGTCCACCACGCTTGCGGCGATGATCGACCGCATCAATTCCGCCCGCCCTGAGCACATCATCACCATCGAAGACCCCATCGAGTATCTCCATCGTGATAAGAAGGGATTCATCAATCAGCGCGAAGTCGAAGTCGACACTTCCAGTTTCTCAACCGCGCTCCGCGCTGCGTTGCGCCAGGACCCGGACGTGATCCTCGTCGGCGAAATGCGCGACCTCGAAACCATTGCCACCGCTCTGCTCGCCGCCGAAACTGGCCACTTGGTTTTCTCCACATTGCACACATTGGACGCGACCGAAACGATTCAGCGCATCATCGCCGTCTTCCCTCCGCCGGAACAAAAACAAATTCGCCTGCAAATGGCCTCCACCCTTAAGGCCGTAGTCAGCCAGCGCCTCGTGCGCAAAAGCGATGGCGTCGGCCGCGTGCCCGCCGTCGAAGTCCTGATCTCCACCGGCTACATTCGCGATTGCATCATCAATCCCGACAAGACGCGCTTGATTCGAGACGCTCTGGCCGCCGGAACCAGTCAGTACGGCATGCAAACCTTCGATCAATCCATATTCGATCTGTACACGAAGAATTTGATCACGATCGACGAAGCCCTCATGCGCGCCTCGAATCCCGACGAATTCAAGCTGCGCATTCAGGGAGTTCGTTCTGCTTCCGACGCGGCTCGCGAAGAAATGGAGCGCCAGATGGCGGAATTCGAGCGCACCGGCTCGCGCCACTAGCCTTACGCTGTCAGCGGAGCGAAACTTTCGTGATGTAAATTCAACCTTTCAAATGCCATACGCTCAACCAAAGGCTCCTTGGTGCACGTTTTTCTTCGGAGTGCGAGGTTTGCTCCGCCTCTTCGTTTTCACATTAACCTTCGCCTACGCAATTTTCATCTGGGCCAAGCTCGGAACCACGGGCGCGATCGGTTCGCGCATCATCGAAGCCGCGAGCATCACCGCAGGACGCAAGGAAATCCTCACCCTCGTCACCGGACTTTTCTCCCTCGCGCTCTGGTTCGGCCTGCATAGCAGCATCGAGCCGGGATTCCTCGGCTTCCACAAGATCTTCTCCGAGGAATGCAAAGACTACGACTGGTGGGGCCGCCGCATCTCCAATCGCCGTCGCTAACTCCGCGAACCGTCTTATGGTCGCCGCGTTGTTCCGCTTCTTGTCTCCTTGCTTCCCTGCCTTCTTGCCTCTATGCTCCTCTCCATGCGCTCATCCCCTCGCAAATTCTCTACGGAAGCCGGCCTCTACACCGCTGCCGTCCGCGCGCTGATGCGCCGCGCTCACTCCGTCCACGAAATGAAGGAGTATCTGAAAGCCCGCGCCGAAAATCCGGACGATGCTGCCGCTGTCTTGCAGCGCCTCCGCGAGCAAAACTATATCGACGACGCGCGTTACGCTCGCGACTATGCCCGCTCTCATGCGCAAACTCGCCGCCAGGGAAAATTCCGCATCGCGCGCGAGCTCCGCGCCCGCGGCGTCCCCGACAAACACATCGACGCTGCTCTCGATGTTGTATTCGCAGATACCGACGAAAAGGCTTTGGTGCGCACCCGCATTGAGCGCAAACTGCGCAATCTTCGCGGACGCGATGGTTCAGCCGAGCCACTCGACGAAAAGAAGCGCGCCTCGCTCTATCGCAGCCTCCTCCGCGCCGGCTTTTCCGCCGACGCAATCCGCACCGAACTCCGCGCCATTAGCAAAGCTGAAAGTTCGGAAAGCGAGGTGGACCGCGAGTGGTGAAATGAGGAGAAGACGAGGTCAGTTCTGTTGCTGATTCACAACGGGATGAAAGCTGAGACCATGTGAGATGGCAATCCGCTGACAACGGCGAAAGCATTGGGCCACGCGATTGGGACTATCCACATCTTGCATGGCATCTTCCGCCAATTTTCCGTCTTTCATCCAGACCGACGCTTCTAATTCCACTGCATCCTTGATGGCACTAGCCTCCAGGTTCTTTCGGCTCAAATCCGTTACCGCCGAAACGTAATCAAACCAAGCAAGCTGAAAATCCTTCGGACACGACGAAGTGTCAATCGCTTGCACCGCCTGCGCAAACTCGCGCAGATCCCGCTGGGTTTGAGAAACAGACCGGCGTTCATGAAGTTCATTCTTCAGGTTAGCCGCCGCCTTCGACTGTTCGGAGAACACATTGACCATAGCGGTCTGACCCCGGGCGTCGTTAACAAAATATACGGTACCTACTCCGATCGCGATCGCGACAACTACAGCGATACTGACGAATAAGGCTTTCATGCTCGTTGTCTCCAGTGGCGCCGATACCTTCGCAGTGTAACTTCACTTGTCTTGGGTGGCAGCTCATCATGTTGCAGGTTGTTTGATGGGTAAGCTGTACGGACGTACAGCCGACGTTACTACGCTGCACCGCTTTAATGCTGCGTAAGGGCATGGCTTTAGCCATGCCGAAACGCCATCAGCAAAACTCTTTTCCTATTCGCGCGATCTTTGCGCGATGTACTCGCCTTGTCGAACCTCGTCAGTGGAATTGCAAAACCAGGTATGCTGTCGTTTGCTTTCTTGTTCTATTAGACGCCAGATGCTTTCTACCCGCCGGCAATCGCTCCGATGACGAAGAACGGTTCTTTGCCCGAAGCGACCCCGTCGGGAAGCGGCGTATCGGGCGACTCCAGCGACAAATCCTGCTCGCACGCGAAAAATCGCACATATGCGCGCCGCTCGAGCGTGCCATGCTTGCGAATCGTCCCTCGCAGCATTGGATAGCGCGCCTCCAGCGCATCGAGGATCGAACGCACCGTCACCGCGCCGCGCACCTCAAGCTCCACATCGCCACTGACGTGCGCCAGTGTCCGCAAATGCTGCGGCAGCACCACGGTCACCATGCTGTCGGAACCCTGCTGCGCGTAGTCGCCTGCCGGTTCACGCCGACTGCTGCGCCGCTTGCGTGCAGTTGATCATCCACGGAATGCCAAAGCGATCCACGAGCATTCCAAAGCCCGGCGACCAAAACGTCTTCTGAAACGGCATATCCACTTTGCCATTTTCAGAGAGCGTCTTGAAAACGCGCTCGCCCGTCGCCGTGTCATTGAATTGAATAGTGACCGAAAAACCAGCCGGCGTCTGATATCGTCCCGGCGGCGGATCGCAACCCATTAAGAGGTGGTCGCCGACCGCGAGCGTCGCGTGCATGACTTTATTGCGCCAGTCCGCGGGCACCTGCGAGTCGCCCGGCATTTCAGCATACGTCGACATGTTCTGAATTTTCCCGCCGAGGCACTTCTCGTAAAGCTTGAACGCCTCCTCGCAGTTGCCATTGAAATGCAAATGCGGTACGAATTGCATCGCTTCCTCCTTGTACGCACATTAATCCCGCTTTACTGCAAGGTCTGTGCTTCCACCGACAGCACCGGCGGCAAATCGCGCACGATCGCGCTCCACGAATCGCCCGCGTCCGCCGACACGTATACTTGCCCGCCCGTCGTCCCAAAATACACGCCGCACTTATCCAGCGAATCGACGCTCATTGCATCGCGAAGAATATCCACGTAGCAGTCGCGGTCCGGCAAACCCTTGCCAAGCTCCTGCCACTCGTTTCCGCCGGTGCGGCTCCGATAAACTCGCAACTTCCCATCCATCGGAAAGTGCTCCGAATCGCTCTTGATCGACACCACGTAAATCGTCTCCGGTTCGTGCGCGTGCACGTCGATGACGAAACCAAAATCGGTCGGCAGGTTACCGCTCACTTCGCGCCAGTTGTCGCCCGCGTCGTCCGTGCGCATCACGTCCCAGTGCTTCTGCATGAAAAGCGTGCTCGGACGCGACCGGTGCAGCGCAATCCGATGCACGCAATGCCCCACTTCGGCGTCCTGGTCGGGAATGTATGGCGAACGCAGCCCTTTATTGATCGGCTTCCAATTCTTTCCGCCATCATCGGTGCGAAACGCGCCCGCCGCGGAAATCGCCACATACATCCGATTGGTGTTGTTCGGATCAATTAAAATTGTGTGCAAACACATCCCGCCAGCGCCCGGCTGCCATTTAGGACCCGTGCCGTGCCCGCGCAATCCCGAAAGCTCCTTCCAATTCTTTCCACCATCCGTGGACTTGAACAGCGCCGCATCTTCAATCCCCGCAAAAACCGTATTCGCATCCGTCAGCGATGGCTCCAGATGCCAAACGCGTTTGAACTCCCATGGATGCTGCGTGCCGTCGTACCACTGATGCGTCGTCAGCGGCGCGCCCGTTTCCTTTGAAGTGTCATACGCAAATTTGTTGCTTTCGCCCTTTTGAAAACCGAATTCGTCCTTCTGAACCTCGCCCGGCGGCGTGCCCGGCTGAATCCACGTCTTCCCGCCGTCATCGGAGCGCTCGATGATCTGCCCAAACCAATCACTCACCTGTGAAGCGTAAATCCGATCCGGATTCACCGCCGACCCTTTCATGTGGTACACAGGCCAGCCCGCGAAATGCGGCCCGCTGATCTCCCATTTGTCGCGCTTCCCATCCGCCGTCAGAATAAAAGCGCCTTTGCGCGTCCCCACCAACACCCTCACTCTGCTCACGTCAAACTCCTCCTCCATTTTTTCGCTAAGAGTATCGCTTCTCGCCGGCCCACGGGACGTCATTATCGCGCCTCAGCGCTCACCTTAAGAGGCAGGCGTGCCGTCCGACCACCTCGGAACCAGAACCATCAGCACCGTCAGTCGATCTAGGCTGTCCTTGGAAGTCAGAATCGGCGAGCCCGGCAAGTTCTCCCCGCGAGCCATGGAATCCGTTTCTGGAATGAAAAACATCACATGCGGATGCCAATGCCACCGCCCGGCCGTATCATTCAAATACTGTTGCCTGGAAAGCATGTAACACATCGCGCCTGGCTGGAGGCTTGGCAATTCCTTCTTGTCGAGAGCGGCTTTGATGGCATCGGCCATTTGAGTTTTCGATTCTCCAGCCAGGATCAACTCGGTTTTCTTGATGGTGATCGGAAGATACGATCGCGCCGCCGCTGAATTTAGACACATGGTCCCCCGTATCTTGGGATTCCAAAAATTCGGGTCATCGAGCGGAGCGGTCCACCCTCTCTCCACCAGGCACACAAAGCCGTTCGTCCCCTTGACCGCGGTTTCATAGCCGTGCCGCCCCAGAACCAAAACTTCGGCATCTCGCGAGATAGACGCTGGAGCCGCACTCCGCGCCATCGCAATCTCGGCGCCGCGGTCCATCATGTACTGGTTAAGCGGAGCCATCTTCGGATAGAGCGCTTTGGAGTCCTGAGCCCGCACCGGCCTCGCCGCGCTCAACGCAACCAAAAGCGCGAAACCCACGATCATCGCAATTGTCTTCGGCTTCATGGCCTTCTCCCGCGATATGAATGTTAGGTGGTAGACTGGCGGAAAATCTGCCCGCCCACCAAAATTAACTGTCATTCCGAGCGAGTCCCGATCTGCTTTCCATCGGGACGACGGGGAATCTGCATTTCGCTTTTGCTTTAGCTAGTCACTCACCACTAGCCACTGTTTTTCAGGCCACTCGCCACTGCCTTTGTCACGCCTTCGCCGCTGTCTGCTGCTGCCGCATCATCTTCATCATCTGCCGCATCGCCGCCATCTGGCCCGGCGAACGCTTCTCGCTCCACTGCTCGAAGCGTTCCGCGGCTTTCTGCAAATGTGCCAGGAACTCCTTGTTCTGGAAGCGCTGCCGAGCTTCCGGAGCGACCGCCTTCACCCGTTCCCACACGCCGACGAATTCCCCGCTCGTCTCAAAAAACAGGTCCTCGTTCAGCAGCCCGTAATTGAGCATCGCGCACGCCTGGTCCCAATAGCTCACCACCATCATGAAAAAACCGCCCTGGTCTGTTCCCATCGGCGCGATTTTCATCGCTTCGTCGAGCGTATCCGCGAAAAAGTTCTTGAAGAACCACTCGCGCGCCTTGCGCAACCGTTCCTCGCGCCGCAAGTCATAGAGTTTCAACTGAAGCTGCGCCTGCTCATGCGTCGGTTTGCTATCCATGATGCTCCTTCTCCTTCGTTTTATTTTTCTAGCCTGAATCTCGTGGGATTGGGCCCCAATTTTGACGTGACGCTCTCGGTTCCTAAAATATTTCGTTTCTCGCCCATCCATGAATTCCGCAACAGTCTCTTCATTTAACTTGTGAAATGCAAGTGAAATATTTTATATTCTGGGCGTGGCCAAGAAGCCCCTCATCCCTCGCCGCTCGCCGTGTCCCTTGAACGCCTCCGTCGAAATGCTCGGCGATCGCTGGTCCCTTCTCATCCTTCGCGACATGATGGTTTGGGGCTTCCAGACCTTCAAGGAATTCCTCGGCTCGCACGAGAGAATCGCCACCAACATCCTCGCCGACCGCCTCCGCCGCCTGGAAAAATCCGGCATCATTGCTTCGAAACCCGACCCCTCCGACGGACGCAAGCAGATTTACGTCCTCACCGCAAAAGGAATCGATCTCGCACCCGTCCTTGCCGAAATGGTCCTCTGGGCCGCACGCCACGAAAAAACCGGCAATCAGCAGCTCATCCGAAGCTTGAAAGGCAATAAAGAGCAGGTCATCGCCCACATCCGCAAAACCTGGGCGGAACAGCAAAATCCTCCACGCAAGCCCTAACTGCATCACGCAAGACGCCGCTCGCTCTCACCGGCTAGACCGTAGGGGCGGCTTTACGCCGCCCGCCTTGGCCCTGTAGCGCAGAGCTTCGCGTCTTCGCGAAGTTCTGCGGGCCGTTGCTTTTTTGGAGTGCGGCGGTCCGCTTTGCGGACTCCGGCGCAGCCGGAGCTCGACGCCGCTTTGCCATGATGTCTCCCACCAGCAGCTAGAATCCTCGATCAGTTCCTAGGTGCGGAGACCCTTCGCCGTGCGCTTCTGTAGCGCATCGCTTCGGCCCTTCCGCGAAGTCCCAGTCCCGCGGCTTTCTGCGCGGAAGCAGACGAAGCTTTCAATGTTTGCTACGCGTGAAAAAATGACTCAGCGGGCCTTTTCTTTCTCATCGAGGATGCGCGGCGCGCGCACTTTCACTTGTGCTGGGGATGCGGCGTCTCGTTATCGACCCAATAAGCGTTGCGCGCCTTCACGATCAGGTGCGGCTGATCCTTGACCTTCAATTCCAGTGCATGGAATCCCGCTGATGGTGATCGCGGGCTGAAGGTCAGCACGTAATAGTTCGGCACGTCATTTGAGACCGTGAGCAGATCGTGGGTGAGCGTATTCGAGTTCTTGAACACGAAATACTCACCGCCTGTCAGGTTGGCTACGGTTTTCGGCACGTTTCGTCGCAGGCCATCGCGTGCCGCAAGAAAGGCCATCCGCACCAGTCGCAGCGGCGGGAGCAGATCGCTCGCGCAATCGAGCGCCTGAACGCTTCGCTTCCCGTGCGCATCCGGGTCGGAGCCTTTGGCCATGCATCCGCCCGGTGCGTACGGCTGGTTTCCGTAAGGGCTGCCGCCCGGACGAGGCACTTTCGCCGCTTCGTGCCCGACCGCCGCTCCCGTACTCGAAAACGCGACAGCATAAATCTCGGTGTTGGTGTCATCGACCTCGCGCAGGACATTCTCAAGGTCCGTCCGGCTTCCGCCATCCTCGGTCTCGCTGATGAGCAGGACTGCGCGTCGGTACTCGGCTGGCTGCTTGCGTAATATATCGATGGCGAAATTGAGCGCGTCGAGGATCGCGGCTCCCGAATCTCCCGCCTGAAGGCTTGCTATTGCCTGCCCCGCCGTGTCCGTGTCGGGAGTGAAGTCGAGCGCGAGCCGGGGCGCGGAGTCGAACGCGATCACTGCGACGCGGTGCGGCACTCCGCCGATAACGGCATCGAGTACAGGGCCAAGATCGCTGTAATCGCGCAGACGCCAAGCGCCGTCACCGCCGGTTTCCACGATGACGGCCAGCGCGAGCGGCTCCGAATCGGTGTCCGGCTCCAGCGTCAGCGGCTGCCGAACGCCGTTGTCCGTAAGCATGAAGTCGTCTGCTTTAAGCGCGAATACGGCCTCGCCGGATTTGGTCTTCACCAGAGCAGGGACCACGACAACGTTTGAACGCACCCGGATCGTCGGAGCCTGTGGGGCCGCCGGCGACGGTTTCCCACTCTGCGCATTCGCTCCCGATGCTAATGAACCCCAGGCAAGCAGCATGAGCGCGAAACCGAGCGTTACGCGATTCGGCATGAGTTTTTTCGTTCGATACAGCGGCCCGACTACCGAATTCTAAGCCCCGCAGCCGAGACCCGCGAGCGAAAAAGAACCGGCCCCGTCCGCCGCTGAAGACTTGCATCGTGCCTTTGCAGCAGTGACGAGGAATCTGCTGTCGCTTTTTTGGAGTGCGGCGGTCCGCTTCGCGGACTCCGGCGCAGCCGGAGCTCGACGCCGCTTTTGCCTTTGTAGCGCAGAATTTTGCTCTCCAAAAACTCTGCGGATTTACCCGTGTCCCGCCCTCTCCGACCGCCGAATCGCCCTCAGATCGCAACCCTCTCCTGTCATTCCGAGCGAGTCCCGAGCATTTTGGGCGAGGGACGACGAGGAATCTGTTGTTGCCCTTTTTTCGCAGGGGCGCTCCTTGGGTCGCCCGGGCGACTCCCCGAGTCGCATCCGCCCCGCCGTCGCCTTTGGCCCTTCTAGGCGCTTGTCACTAGCCAATCGCCACCGCCCTTCTCCCTTGACAATCTGTTATCATAATGGTACATAGGGACGTGACATCGCAAGTTGTCGCTCACAGCCGCCTTCGGGCGGCTATTCGTTTTTATGGAGAGGCGAAAGGACAGCGAATCTAATCGCGGAAATATGGAAAATTAGATTTTGCCGTAACTCCCTGAAAACACACGGTCGGACCCGTTTCTAATCGCGGAAATTTCCGCTATTAAATCAGCTTGCATTTTTAGATAGCATAAAAGTTATGATGAGACCCTTTAGGGAGTGGGCGTGGAAGAACTGAAGTGGCCGGGAAATAAAATTCGCGAGACGTTCCTGCGATTCTTCGAGGAACGCGGGCACAAACGCGTCCGCAGCTCGTCACTCGTGCCGGCGAATGACCCCACGCTCCTTTTCACCAACGCCGGAATGAACCAGTTCAAGGACGTTTTCCTCGGCCTCGAAAAGCGCGACTACAACCGCGCCACCACTTGCCAGAAAGTCGTCCGCGCCGGCGGCAAGCACAACGACCTCGAAAATGTCGGCTTCACCAACCGCCACCACACTTTTTTCGAGATGCTGGGCAATTTTTCCTTCGGCGATTATTTCAAGAAGGACGCCATCGCCTACGCCTGGGAACTCGTCACTTCGCCGCAATGGTTCGGCCTTCCCGTCCACAAATTGTATTTCACCGTGTTTGGCGGCCACGAAAATCTGAAAGCCGACGACGATGCGCGCGAGCTCTGGATTCAAACCGGCGCGCCGCGCGATCGCGTCTTCGAAATTCCCGGACTGAAGGAAAATTTCTGGGCCATGGGCGACACCGGCCCCTGCGGGCCATGCAGCGAAATTTTCTACGACATGGGCGTCAACGCCGTTGACACTCCGCAGAGTCCAGAGTGCAGCGCGGGCACCTGCAAATTCCCCTGCGATTGCGGCCGCTACGTCGAAATCTGGAATTTGGTCTTCATGCAATTTAATCGCTTCTGCCGCGACGAACGCCACAGTGATCCGAAGGAATGGGAAAAGGTGAAGGACTTGCACAAGCACTCCGCCCAGTGCTTAGAGCTCGAGCCGCTGCCGCGGCCTTCCGTCGACACCGGCATGGGCCTCGAACGCGTCGCCGCCGTCCTCCAAAACAAAATCAGCAACTTCGACACCGATTTATTTGTCCCACTTATTGAGGAAGCGGAGAAACTGACGGGCCTCAGCCCAGGAAGCGGTGAGGGCGAGGACGCAACTTGGGATTCCGATATCGTTAGTTCACTGAGGATTATCGCGGATCATTCTCGTGCTGCTACGTTTCTTATTTCAGACGGCGTTGTCCCATCGAACGACGGACGGGGCTACGTCCTTCGCAAGATTCTGAACCGTGCCCTCGTCAACGCCGGTGCGACCGAAGACTCTCTTCTAAATGTGCTCCCCGGAATGGCGAAAGCCGTCGCGACGCAAATGGAGCAGGCATATCCGGAAGTTGGGCAGGAGCTCGGGCGAGTTTCTTCTGTCTTGAAGGCCGAGTCAGCGCGCTATATCAGGACAGTGAAGAGTGGCATTGAAGTGATGCAACGCGAGGTAGACGCAATTTGGAGGCGAGAGGACGAATGGCGTAAAACGCAACCTGGCTTTGTTCGGGCCGTGAGTCTGCCCGGAGAGCTAGTCTTTAAGTTATACGACACATATGGCCTTCAAAAAGACATCATCGAGGAAGCCGCGCGAGTTCACGGCCTCGGCGTGGATTGGGTGAAATTCGATGAAGCCATGCGCGAGCAAAGGGAACGCGGTCGTGCCAGTTGGAAAGGCGCGCACAAAGAGGCCGCCAACCCCATCTACAGAAAACTCGCCGAAACGTACAAGACTGAGCCCGATTTTTATTTTGGCACGACGACGAAAGATTCGCGCATCGAAGCTATCATCGCCGGCGGGCCAGATGGCGGCCAACGCGTCAACACACTGAAAGCCGGACAGGAAGGCGAGATCGTCCTCGACCGCACGACGATTTATTCTGAGTCCGGCGGACAAGTCGCGGACACCGGCGCGCTTTTTGACGAACGCCTCTCGCAGCAAGTGGCCGAAGTGCGCGGCGCGTATTATCCGGTCGCCGGCCTCATCGCGCATCGCATCGTCGCAAAAGAAAATCTGGCGGTGGGAGATCGCGTCGCCACTGTCGCCGACGCCGCGCGGCGCGCGCGCGTGATGCGCAATCACACCGGCACGCATCTGGTTCACGCCGCGCTGCGAAATATCTTGGGCACGCACGTCAAACAGGCCGGCTCGCTGAATGCACCCGATCATTTGCGCTTCGACTTCAGCCATTTCGCGCAGCTTGCGCCGGAAGAGCTGCAGGAAATCGAAAATCAGGTGAACGAAGAAATTCTGCGCGACTTGCCTTTGCAAACGGACGTG
>JASHRN010000005.1 GCA_030037335.1 Candidatus Acidiferrales bacterium
GGATTCGCCGTCGAACCCGAACGTGGCAATCATCAGCGAAACGCTGGCGCAGCACTATTTTTCGAATCAAAATCCTCTCGGTCGGCAGATGAAATTCGGATTTCCGCCGAAGACCGATGTGTCGCGTGAAATCGTGGGCGTTGTCGGCGACGTGCGCGACGAGTCGCTCGGCAAAAAGCCCGGGCCAATGATGTACGTGCCTTTCGCTCAAGCGCCTCTTTATGGCGGGGAAGTCGTGGTGCGAAGCTCGCTCGGCGCAGCGAGCGTCGCCGCGAACATTCGTCAGGCGACTCATGCGATTGACAAAGACCTGCCGGTCACGGACATCGCTTCATTCCCCGACATGCTCGGCAAATCGATTTCGCAGGAGCGCTTCCGCACCTTTCTGCTCGGTTCGTTCGCGGCGCTCGCGCTTGTGCTTGCCACAGTCGGAATTTTTGGCGTGATTTCGTATTCCGCTGCGCAACGGACGCATGAAATTGGCGTCCGCATAGCGCTCGGCGCGCAGCCACGCGACGTGTTGCGTTTGATCCTCGGGCAGGGAGCGAAGCTTGCACTCGTTGGCTTGGGTGTCGGCATCGTCGCTGCGCTCCTGCTGACGCGATTGATAGCCAGCATGCTCTACAGCGTTTCCGCAACGGATCCGGTGACCTTCATCGCCGTCGCCATCCTTCTGCTCGGCGTCGCGTTGCTGGCCTGCTATATTCCCGCGCGCCGCGCCATGCGCACGGATCCGATGGTCGCGCTTCGCTATGAATAGCCTACGTCGTCATATGCCCAATCCATCGTTTAGCGAGGTCGGTCGATCCCATGGTAGCGCTGCGCTACGAGTAGCCGCGTAGTGTCTGGTGAGTTCTCCTCTGCTGCCCATTTTCCGGTGTCCGGGAATGGACGTTTGATCAAAAAATCCTGCGAAAAAACTCGATTAGACTCGACCTCGCTCATTTGTTTTCAGCAAGTTGCAGCTGGTTCTAATTTCCCATAGAAACTCGATTAGAAAGTGGTGGTGGCGAGTTGGCCTCCCTCCCGCTGACATTTTCAGTTTTCAAAACACGAGCCGGACTGCACTGAAATTGTGCATTGAGATCCCTCGCTGCGCTCGGGACGCAAACGGCGGCGCCTTGGATGAAATGCATTTTACTGGCGATTAGAAAAATGGATGTTGCTGGTTTGGTGGAAGTTACGTCGATTTCTAATTCTGGAAGGGTCTGGCGATTAGAATTCTGGAAGCTGGAAGCTAGGCGCTCGAAGCTAGAAGGTTCGCGCCCGCCACGGCGGGCAGGCGCAAGGCGGCGCGAAGAGGACGAAGGCCTGTTTTGTTTAAGAAGGCTGTCGGCGGTGGCCTTACTGGGTTCTGGTTCCATTTTGGGAATATATCACCTAAACAAAAAAAGACCGCGCGAGGGCGGCCTAAGCTCCGTTCTTTCTTACCTTCACGCTCTAAAACTAACGTCGCATATACAGTGTACCATAGAGTTAACTATAAGTCAAGGAAAACAAATAAGCTGGGCCACCGATCTGCCGCGGATACCCAGAGCCGCCGGGACTAAAGTCTTCGTTCAAATTAAAGTCTTCAAGGGACCAATCCCCGAGGGCGTGCGAGCAAGGATGCGGAAGGGTGGGGGCAAGGGGGCAAATCGAGAGTCGAATTACCCTCAATGACCAAACAGATGCCTTGCGTTACTGCGAATGCGCCTTTGCCTTTGGTCGCTTGCTGGACTTGGCCTTAAATGTCGACCTCTTGACCGCTGTATCCTTGGTATCATCTGTTTCGTTTTCGCTGAGAAGTTTGTCGATCACTTCCGTCAGCTTGAGATCTGCGTCGCTCTTACAGACGATGCCGTCAACTGGAACATTCATCAGCAGTTCCGGCCCGTGCATGCTAAAGAGGAGGATCTTTACCGAGGGCCAGAGTACGCGGATTTGCAGTGCCGCTTCCACGCCCGACATCCGGGGCATGGAAACGTCCAAAATCACCAGATCGGGCTTTGTCCGTGAGACTTGGTCGAGAGCCTCCATTCCATTTGCCGCCTCGCCGCAAACAATATATCGGGTTTCGGATAAAAGCCTTTTTACGCCCGTACGGATTAGTTCATGGTCGTCAACAATGAGAATACGCTTCAGGTCGTTTACAGACACTGAACGGCACCCGTTATGTAGGATATCCTACTAAGGTCGCCCAGCCAGCGGAATACAGTGTTTGGCGTATACAGGGTGGGCACGAACATCCGTTAGTCTCGCTGTTGTTTTTCAAACTCCGCGCATAGGCTCGCGTCCCTCGCCAGGGCTTCGGAGACCCGACAATGATGGCAAAAGAGTGGCCACTTGCGCGTCCTGGCGAAAGGAGCGATGGTCAAGGAAAAGCGATACGAAATAAGATTCTGTTGGCCATCCCGCAGAGTGAGTATCGCCGCATACGGCCTGACCTGCGATTTGTAGTTTTGCCTTCGCACCTAACTCTGCACGAACCATTTGAAAAGCAAGAGTTTGTCTATTTCCCCAATGGCGGCATGCTATCGCTAGTGGTGGTCACGGGCGATGGGCGGGCGGTGGAAGTGGGCATGGTAGGCAAAGAAGGAATCGCCGGCACGCCGTCGTGCGTCGGCTTGCGCCGAAGTCCCCTTCGGGAAGTGGTTCAGATCGAGGGCAACGCATCGCGCATTTTGGCGACGGTGCTGCAACGGACATTGGAACTCGCGCCGAGGCTGCGGTTACTACTGAACCGATACGCTATTGTGCAAAGTATAGAAGTGGGCTTAACGGCGGCTTGCAATCGGTTACATCCAGCCGACCAACGTCTGGCGCGATGGCTCTTGATGGCACAAGACCGTGTAGATGCCGGGGTCTTGCAGATCACACACGACTTCTTAGCTACCATGCTAGGCACCGACCGGCCGACGGTGACTCTGGCCGCACAGCGGTTGCAAAATAGCGGTCTGATCCGATATTCACGCGGAGCAGTTGAGATTTTGAACCGTAAGAGGCTGGAATCGCGCTCTTGCGAATGCTACCGCACGATCCAACAATTTAACGGCTCCCTGGGATTGCGATAGGCGTATTTCCCACGGTTCGACACCCTACAGACAGCCCATCAACGGAGCGGCTAAACTCCGCCGCTCAAAGATGCGACGAGTCGCTGGTCCACGAGCGCGTGCAGCCGAATGGCGGAGTGCTGCGGGGGAACTCGTGCGCAACCAAATCCTCCTTGACATTCCCGACTGGGAATATCGCAGCATCGCCCCGCGCCTGGAATTGGTAACTTGGCCCCGCCAGCGAACGTTGCAAGAGCCCCAACAGAAATTGGAGTACATCTATTTTGTGAATAGCGGTCTTGTATCGCTGGTGGTGGCAACGAGAGATGGAAAGTCAGTACAAATCGGGGTGGTCGGCAGAGAAGGATTGGTGGGAGTCTCGTCGGCATTTGGATTGGCGCACAGCCCCATCCGGGAGGTGCTTCAGATGCCGGGCAGCGGCTTTCGGGTCCATTCAGGCAGCGTGCCAAGCATTCTGGACGCGGCTCCTCACCTGCACATGCTTCTAGGCCGATACGCGGTTTCGCAGGGGCTGCAGATTGCACAAACCGCAGCATGCAATCGGCTGCACAACGTGGAACAACGTCTGGCGCGATGGCTCATGATGGCGCAGGACAGGGTGGCATCTGAGTCGCTGGGGATCACGCACGAATTCCTGGCCACGATGCTGGGAACGGACCGGCCAAGCGTCAGCCTGGCGGCGGGCCACTTGCAAAGAAAAGAGGCGATCGAATACCGTCGCGGCACCGTGAAAATCACTAGCCGAAAGAAGCTTGAGGGCTGTGCCTGCGAATGCTATGGAGTCATTCAGCAGATAGCTGTTTCGTGAGCCTTCTGTGAGGCCAAGAGCATGCAGGTTCCTCACGCCAGCAGCTCGCAACCACGGCAGGCTGGGTCGGAATGACATCCAAGTGAAAAGGGCAAAACCGTCCTTTCGGACAAGTAATTGATACGCGACGCGGGCGGTTGCGGCGTCAGCATTGTGGCCACGCAGGAAGTACACTTATATCGAGCTTTCCCTCAGCGATTCTCAGAGCAGGGTGTACAGGGCCTGTCCGGAGCAGCGCGTATGTCGAAAATCTTGATTGAACCGCCGCCTGCGGCCAGCGTGCAGAGTCATACGCTTATGGCCACGCCTACGATCATCTCCGCGATGCTGAAAGCCGCGCCGCACATCAGCGATTTGATTTTCTCTCCCGGCAAGCCTCCGCAAGTGCAATCGAGCGGGCAGTTGGTTGCCGTGCGCATTCCCGGAGTTGATTTGCTAACGGTGGAAGATACGGCGCGAATCGCGGCGGATTTGATCGGTGGGAGCCAGACCGCTGTGCAGAAATTGCGCGAGGACGGCTCGTGCGATATTTCGTATCATCTGCCGAAGCTGTCGCGCTTTCGCGTCAACATTTTCACGCAGCGCGCCAGTTGCGCGATTGTGATGCGCGTGATTCCCAGCAAAGTGCCGGATTTTGCCGAACTGAATCTGCCGCCGCAAATGCAGGATTTGACGACGCTGCAAAATGGCATCGTTCTGGTCACGGGGCCTGCGGGTTCGG